>DATDGR010000089.1:0-3035 GCA_036521995.1 Terriglobia bacterium
CTCGACCCGGAGGCCGGGGTGATCGATCACCCGCGGCAGCACACCGTGATCAAGCTCACCTGCGTAAGGCATCCGTGGTTCGCAGAAGCGGGCAGCCGGGCCATCACCCTCGGGGACATCACCGGCCTCAAGGGCACCACAATTGACGGCACGTCCTGGCAGGCTCCGCGTGTGAGTCCGAAATGGCGCCTGACCCCGATCCGGAGTCGGAAATTGCAGCTTACGAACGAAGCCACGATGTTGATGAGGGCCAGGGACTTGCAAAAATGTCTCGCGGGCGGCGGAGGCGTCTGGGGTTTGAAAGGGCGCCGCACGGTGTCGGATGCCAGGGTCTCCGGGAAACACGGGAAGAAGAGCCTCCGGAACCCCAAGAGGCATGCTGCCACCCGCTCGAGGCCCCGGGTGCCGATCCTATCGACGCCACGCCCAAAGTCAGGGTCCAGACCTGGGTCCCAGCCGGGGCCGAGCCCGCCCGGGCCGAACCTGCGCGAGCTACGAACGAAGCCACGATGTTGCAGAAAACAAGCGTCTTCAAAAAATGTCTCGGCATCCCGCTCTGGCCATTCTGGCAAGGCCTTGGGAAAAGAGCGCTGATTTCACTTCGCAGCCGAGTCTTCGGAGGCGCCCACTTGCGGCGACGGCGAGGCACGGTTGGCAAGAACGTGAGTCATCCCGCTGGCAGTACTTCTCCCGCGCAAGCGGGATCGAGGGGCAGATGGGGAAATTTGATTCTCAAAATGAGGGTCGACTGAGATCAGCACGAATCCGCACCGAAGCACTTTATGGTTCCGGTCTCGCCTCGCCACTCTTCATCAAGAATTAACTCGACCTGAACCCCGATTTCATTTTCGGGTAACAAAGGGCCGCCAGAATGCCTCTGCTTGCTGCGAATGCCGGCTGGGGGACTCTTACAGATCACCAAACGAGCCTGTTCAACTCGCCTCTGCGACGAGCGTCTGGGGGAATTGTACCTGTGGGTGCCTGGAGACGGGATTCCAAAACCAAAGCAGGCGCTTGAACAAGCCTCCTTGCGAGGGGGGTGTTCGGGGAAAACACAAAGGAGATACGAAAGATGGCAACTAGGCTGAAACGAATCGTGCTGGCTTTGTCGGTCGTCGCGGCGATGTCCTTGGCTGCCAATAGTTTCGCGGCCATCAAAGTCTTGTTCAACGGAGTAGGGTCATCGGCGGCGTTTAACGCCATGGCCTTGGCGGCAGGCGCGCCCAGTGGAGGTGGAGGACAGGTGTGCGGCGCCAACAACTGGACCGAAACCAAGGGGGGCCTCGGGCACGACAACCGCGAGTCCACCATCAGCGACGTGTCGGGCAATGTCTGGGTGATCTGGAACGGGACCGCCACCGGCACGGGCACCACCCAGGTGTGCGCTTACCTGAACATCGATTCCGTCGTCGGCAACCGGCTCTACTTTGCCCGCTGGCTCAACGCGGGTGTTAATTCCGGGGCCGGAGTCCTTAACCCCAACGGCTTTACCTGCACGAGTCCGCCCGCAGGAAACAACCTGGTTCCGCTCCTGCCCCTCGATGTGGCCTTGCCGACCAGTGTTTGCAACGCCATATTCGGTCAGGTCTTCAACGCCGGGATGAGCGACATCCGGCCAGAGGATGCTTTGTGGGCCACCACCCGCGCCCTAACCGCCATCCCCACCCCGGCCAAGTGGTGCCCCACTTGTGGTCTCGGCTATGGCCCCGGCCCCGTCGGCCAGACCATCCTGAGCACGTTCAGCAGCAAATCCGCTCAAGTTGTGGATTTCGCCATCTCCGGCAACGATCCCATCACGGGCGAGCCCGTACCGGGCTGGATAACCTCCAACGTCGGTTCGCAGATACTGCTCGTCCTCGTCAATTCAACCGATACGTCGTCAGCCGGCCTTGGCAACGCAGCCTTCAACAACGTCGATCGCTTCGTGCTGGGCAAGACTTACGAAGGTGTCCTCACGCGGACTCGCGACCTCATTCCTTCGACGGGGCTTCCTGCAGTTCCCCTGACGGTGCTCAACCGCGAACCTCTCTCCGGAACCTTCAATACCTTTGAGTATTGCGTCCCGGCGAGTTTCGAGCAGAATTCGTCTCAGGAGAACAACGTCAATCCGGCCAATCCCGGCAACAACCCCTTGGATCTGACCGCCGCCGACGGCGCGGTGCGCGAGAGAGTGATCGGCACGGGCGAGATGACCAGCGAGGTCGGCTCCATTACGGACAGCCTGGGTTACGCCTTCTTCAGCTTCGGCAACGTCTCGGGCATCACCACGACGGCCAAGTACCTCGCGGTGGACGGGGTGGATCCGCTGTATGCGAGTTACACCACGGGCGCTTTGCCTACCTGCACGGCCCCCTGTCCGGGTGAAGTGACCTTTCCGAATATCGTCGACGGCTCCTATCCCATCTGGAACATCCTGCGCGTCATTTCAGCCGCTCCGGTACCGACCGGAATTGCGAACCTCGTCAGCGCCGCGCAAAGCCAAGTGGCGCAGATTCCCGATTTCGTCCCCGTCAACTCACTCGAAGTGTTCCGTTCTCACTACACGCAATCGGGTGTCGCTCCTTCGAACGGTCACAAGGCGCGGAGCAAGGAGGCAGGCGGCGACGTTGGAGGCGCGGTCCTGACTGTGCAGGCGGATCTGGACAACATTACGGATACGGGCAAGGAGCTGACCAGCCTGAAGCAGTAATCAACTACCACGAACCTCGTTGAGGCAGGCTGGCCCAATCGGTGGCCTGCCTCTTTCTCCATCTTTACAAAGGAAAATGGACACCGCAGGCCTCTTGCCGATACGACGGTTAACAATCGAGAGCGTTGGCTCCCAGCGTTCGTCTGCCTCGGGGCGCCGAATGCGGCCTCTCCGGAGGCTCGGCCCGGGCCGCCAATTTTTCACCGCGCTGGTCTTGTTCCTATCTTTTCGGGTGGAACAAATCGTCGCCAGGCAGGCCGCAGCGTATCAATCCACCAAGCCGGACGGCGGCCAAGGCCACAACGTTGCTTCTCCGCGCCCCGGAAACGGCCGCGAGGACTGGAGC
>DATDGR010000090.1:0-37413 GCA_036521995.1 Terriglobia bacterium
ACCAGAACCTGGTAGCGACGTGCGGTCCCTGCACCGGATTGATCCCGGGTGGCGTCGGTGGGGGAAGGGTTTGTTGGGACCATAGCCTAGTGACGTGCGCCGGGCGGGGAAAGGACCTCTTCGTATTGGCGGACGATGCGCTCCACCCGGAAGCGATCGAGGAACTCAGCCAGACCCGGAGCGGGACGAGATTTCAGGCCGGAATCGAGAGCCGCGATGATCGCTCCCGCAAGCGCGTGCGGGTCCTCATTGGGCGCCACCCGGCCGATGGGGCAGGTTTCCAAAATCTCGCGGACTCCGCCCGGGCAGTCCGTGCCCACCACCGGCGTGCCGAGCGCGAGAGCCTCCAGCATGACGTTCGGCAGCCCTTCGTACCGCGAGGAGAGCGCGAACAGGTCAGCGTGCTTCATCCACGGGTAGGGATTCGGCTGAAAGCCTTCAAAACGCACCTTGCGCTCGATGCCAAGGGTCCCGGCCAGGGCTTTCAACTCACCCTCAAGCGCGCCCTGGCCGAGAATTGTGAGGTCCGCCGAAGGCCTCGCCCGGGCCACTTCGGCCATGGCCTGGAGCAAGAGATCAAACCCTTTCATAGGAATGAACCGTCCCGAACCCACCAGATGCGGGCCCGGTCCGGAATAAGGGTCAGCCTCGCTTTCCGCCAGCGTCCGGACGCGTTCGAAGTCCACCGGATTATAGACACGCACCATCTTTTCGCCAGGCACACCGAGGTTCCTTTCAAGATCGCGCAACATGGCGTCGCACTGGCAGATGATCTGATCCGCCCTCGGATAGAGGCGTGGGTACATGGCGCCGACGATCCCTGGGTGTTTCACCTCCTGCGCCAGCCACGCACTCACCACCACGGTCTCGCGGACCAATAACCGCACGCCCCGAGGCAGCAGGGGCCGGCAGAAGAGAAGCACGAGGTTCAGCTCGCCGATGTTCGAGAGGATGACGGCCGGCCGAAGCCTTCGAATCAGGCGCACCAGCGCAGGGAGGCAATACCGAACGCGGCGCGCGGCCAGATCATGAAGGGAAACGTCCTCAGGCAGGCTGTCGACATAGGCGCCCTTGTTCTCAAGCACCGCCACGTGAGGCTCAAAGCGGGTCCGATCAAGGTGCCGGGCGAGAGTCAGTACCACGCGCTCCGCACCTCCACCGCCGAGCGAAGGCAACAGGAACAAGGCTTTGCCGGGTTGCGAATCCGGGGTTTCCATCGAAGCGCCGGGGACGGCTTGGGGTTCCTCGGCCCGGCGGGGGCGGCCAGACCCGCGTAGGGTCGAAATCGTGGTCACTCCGGCTTCAGGAAGACAAACTCGTTGTTGCCATTCAGATGGCGGCGATCCTTCAGCTTCTTCAAGACCAAGCCGCGCTGGCGGTACAAATCGATGATTTTCTCCGGGGCCGCAACTTCATAAGGGTAGCCGCCGAGCCAATCCAGCCAATCGTGGACCACCGACATGCCGCGCTGTTTCCTGTACTCGCGATAACGGGTGAGCGGGTTCCTGAACCGCAACAGATCTCCGGCCAGGCCCTTGGCCACGAAGATCGGGACGAAGATGCCGGTGACGAGCGCCGCCCCCGCCCAGCCCGCATTGTAAACGCGCTTGACAAAAGTCCAGGCCCGGGAAACCCAGCCTCGATCGTTATAAATGGCGATGAAGAGCTTCCCGCCCGGCTTCACCCGCGGCGTCACCAGCTCGAGGGCTCGCCACAGGTTGCCGGTGTGATGGAGGACGCCCCAGGAATAGACGATATCATACTGGCCTAGGCTCGCGAGGTAGCCCTCATCCAGCGCGCTGCCGCGCTCGATGGTCCAGGCCTCCATGGCCGGCCGGTAGCGGCGCTTGAGCTCCCCGGTGCAGGCGACGCTGTCGGGGTCATAATCAAAGGAATGGATCCGGCTGGCACCCAGCCGGGCCGCCGCCAGGGAAAACAGGCCGCTGCCCGAGCCGATATCCAAGAACGACTTTCCGGCCAGGCTGTCCGCCTCCAGCATCTCGCGCAAAGAATCCTCGGCCACAGCCAGTCGCTCGTCGTTGAGGACGCTGAGAAATCGGCGCCAGTTCCGGCCGAAGGCGAAGCGCTTATTCGTGCCAGCGTCAGGTGCAATTGCCGTCCCCGTGCCATCCAAGCTGTCCCTCCCTGGCGCCCGCGTCGCGTAGCGATTGAGATCAGCTCTGGCTCGGCTGTAACCCTAAGGTCCCATTTCGAGATATTTTTGTAACCCACTTATTTTTCAACAACATTCTGGCTTCGTTCGTACTTTCTGTCGGACCTGCCTCGTTTGACGGGCGGTTACGCCGGGCCGCTGTAACCGTCAAGTACCCGCCGGTGAGACATTTTTGTAACATCCTATGTTTCAATAACATCGTGGCTTCGTTCGTTCTGCCGGGAACGACCTTGGCGGAAAGTAACCGTTACTTTTGGACCCGCTTCGCCCGAAAGCCCCCGAGGTCCAGGACTTTGGTAATTCCCATGCCTGCAACTCCGACCTTGTACCCGCCTTCTGAGTATTTCGCTCATTTCAATGGGCTTGGATGACGATCGTCTAACCGTCTATACATCAATAAGTTGAGGTCTCCGTGGGTTCTAACCCCAAGTATAACATTTTGATATCAGATGTCAAGATAAAAAGCTAGCATCGCCGGGCATCCTGGCCACCAAGCGCCGGCTTGCGGGCCACGCAAACGACATACGGCGAGGTCCAGCGGTTGGGCGGCAGAGGGATAACGTGGTCATCGACCAGCCACGCCAGCCTGGAGGCCGCGGTGTGAGTGCGCGCAACCAGTTTCCTTGCCAAGCGGCTTTTCCAGCTCTCGACGTTCAGCACCTCGAGTCCCACCGGCATCAGGTAGCCGGCGGACTCCACTTCCAGCCCGGCCTGGCGGTGGGCCCCGGCTAGTCTCTCGCGGTCCATTACCACGTGCGCGTCGTAGAGCGCGCGGTCGAGGAGGCGCTGATAGAGGCCCAGCATCCCGGTGAGGTTCGGGACGATGGTCAGCATCCGGCCGCCTGGCTTCAGGAACCGGGCCACCGCCCTTGCGGCCTCCGGCGTATCGTTGAAATGCTCGACGACGCCGACGGAAAAGGCGGCGTCAAACACTCCCACGAGCGCCGGGGGCGGAACGAAGAGGTCTCCCAGGCAAATCTCGCCCGGCACCTGCTCGCGTTCAAGAATACGGCGGGCGCGCTCGCATCCGAGTTCGGATTGATCCAATCCTGAGACCTTAAAGCCAAAGGTGCGTGCAAAATAGGGCAGAAAGACCGACTGGCCGCAACCGATTTCGACCAGACGCTGCTCCCCGGTGGGCTCGCCGCGGAACACCTCTTCAAAATAGCGATGGAAGCTGCGCCACGGATAGTTCTTGAGCCCACTGTGCGTGGGATCGATGGGTGCGGGCAGCGGCGTTCGCTGCCACCAGCGGTCCCAGAATTCGCGGCCGGTGCGGTCACCGGCATCCGTCGCTGTCAGCTCTCGATCTGATCCGAGTCGAGCCATAAAGAATGCGTTCCGCAACGCACGTTGTCGCCGTCGAGCCCTGTCATTCCGAGGCCGCTCGCTTTTCCCTTGCGAACGGTCCTGAGCACAGCGAAGGAGCGCAGGATAAACTTCGCGAGGAATCTCGGCCTGAAGAGACAAGCAATGCGAGATCTCCTTCCCTTCGCTCAGGACTGGCTCTCGTCGCCAAGGGCTCCCCGGAATGACGCACCGGCGCGTTTCCAATCCACCGCTAAAATGCTAGACATTAACTTCTGGCCGCAGGTGACGCCTGCTCGCGCCCAATCAGTACGTACAACGATCCGAAGATGAGGGCACAGGCAACCACGTACACCACGGACGTGGAAAGGGCGATGCCCGCCACGCCGTAACGCTTCATCAAGACCCAGTTGAGAACCGCATTCAGCGCCGTGCTCCAGGCCGCAAGGGTCATCAGGATCCCGTTGCGCTTGAGGGCGCTCACCACGCGGACGCCCATGCTGGCCAGCAAGTAGAACGGAATTTCGAGCGCCAGCCAGGCGGCTGTCTGGCTCACCACCACGGTATCGTGGGGATTGAAGGCGCCGCGCTGAAACAAAATTCGCACCAGGGGGTGCGCGAACACCACCAGGCCGGCCGTGACCGGTACGCTCACGAGCAGGATCAGTCCGGTGTAGGTACGAAGCGTGTGCCGGCAGGCTTCCCAGGCTCCCTTGGCCACCATCTGGGAAAAGTAAGGAAGCGCCGCGGATCCCAAAGGCGCCGCCCCCAACACCACGAAGACATTTACGATCTTGCGCGCGTAGCCCAGCGCGGAGACGCTGCCGGCTGGAAGCATGGCGGCCATAGCCTGGTCCACCAGCTCGGTCGTGCCCATGAGCAGGGCGCCGCCCACCATGGGCAGGTACTGGCCGATCACCTGGCGCAGCTTAGGGTCCATTCCGTACCAGCGCGGAGCGAGGCTTACACCGTGCGACCGGGCCGTCCAGGCAAGCCCGGCGGTCTGCAGAACTGTCCCCAGCACGGTTCCGGCGGCGAGTGCGTAGATGCCCCAGACTCTTCCGAAACCGAACAAGAAAGCGAGCCCTCCGAGCGGAGCCAGGATTGGCAGAATCGCCGGCAAAGCGAACTTTTCACCGGCGTTCAACACGGCGGTCCCGTTGACCGTGACGGCGCTCATCACGATCAACGGCAACAGAACGTAGAGCAGTTTGCGCGTGAGAAGCAGCTTGGAGGCGCCGAAAGCAGACCCGAGCAGCGGCAAGTACCAGGGTGCGGCGGCCGCCAGCAACACCGAGATCGCCACCAGCATGGCCAGGCTCCAGACCATGGCGCTAGAGAAGAGCCGCTGGGCGGCTGCGCGGCCTTCCGTTTCGCGCACTTCAATGAAGGTGGGAATCACCGCCGAATTCAGGGAGGCGGCCACAATGTTGACGACGAAAGAAGGCAGGAGGTAGGCAGTAAAATAGGCATCCAGCGCATCGCCCCGCCCGAAATAGTTGGCCACCACCAGCTCGCGGGCTGTAGTGGCGACCAGAACCAGTCCGGCGAGTGAGGAGAGGGTGGTAGTGGCCCGGAAGATCTTACGGTTGGCCGACGCTGCCAGCTTCCGCCCGATCGATAGCGGTGAAGCTGGGGAGACCTGCGGGGCGCTCAGTTTGCTGCCGGGGGACGATGTCTCGGGCATGCGGGCCACAGTCTCGCCTGATGGTAACACGGTCCTTCAGCGATGAATGACGACAAATGATGACCGAAAGAACCTCCGTGGCCGCTGCTGCGTTCATCGTTCGTCGTGCCGGGTCCCAGCCGTCAGCAAGGGCTCGGCGGCGAATGGGGTGGACATCATGAAGAGAAAGACCATCAACACCGGTGTGGTCCCGAAGTTAAACTCGAACCAGCCTTCAGCCATAAACGCCAGCCAGCCCGCGAGCGAAGCATCAGCCACCCAAGTGGACTGGCCGTGGCGGCTGAGCAGCCGGCGGATGCGGAGGATCTGCCAACCGAGTGCGCCCATCAGCCACAGCCAAGCGATCAGGCAGGGCAAGCCGCGCTCCGCCGCCAGTTGCAGGTAGTCGTCGTGCAGATGCTCATGCCAGGCGGCCACAGGCTGGGTTCGAGGTGGCAGGTAAGTCAGATAAACCTCGTTGATGTTGTTTGGCCCCACCCCCACGATCGGATGCCGGCGGATCATCGCCAGGCCTACACGCCACATCTCAAAGCGCACGGCAATAGCAGGGTCGGCCGACGGATGAAACACCGTTCCCAGCCGCTCGCGCAGCAGAGACGGAGCCGCCAGATAGCCGGCTACAACCAGCGCCGGCAGCACCCACAGCAGTCGCGGCCGCCAGCGGGCCACCAGATAAACCGAGGCGACGCCGCAGCCGATCCACACCCCGCGCGTGAAATTCAAAACGATCGAAGTGGCCACGATGACGAGAATGATCCACCAGTACTTCGCAGGCCCTGTGGTCGGGCGTCCGCGCGTGCTAAGCAACAGGTAGGCCGCGAGGGCGATCGAGACGAGCATCTGCTGGCCACCGAAGGTCATCCAGTGGCCCATGAAGCCGTGAACGCGGAACAGCGTCATGTAGTAATAGAACTGGTCAGGGTGCTCCGCGCGAACCTGGCGATATTCAACGACAAATTGCACCGCGGCCACCAGACCCGCGATCGCGGACTCGACAAACATCACCTGGTAAATCATGGTGAGATGCCGAACGCTCACAATCAGATTGACCGTCAAAAGAATGATGAGGAACAGGGTGAGTTTGCGCACCACGGTCCAACCGATGGTGGGGTTTTCCGCCCAGCCGATGGAAAGCACGGTGAAGAAACAGAACAAGGCCAGCGGGAGCTTGATAAGAGGAAAACTCGGCACGCGGGGCCGGCGCAGCAGGTCAATGGCATAGCAGATCCCGGCCAGTGAAAAGAAGATCTGGGCGGCGGCCACCGAGAGCAGAAACGAAAGCGCGGAGAGGCCGAAAAAGATGGCGGCCCACCGAAGCGCACCCGGGTTGGGGAGGTTCTGCCAGAAGATTTGAATCTGTTGCCGAAGACTGGTCACGAGTATCGATGCTCGGGCGAATGGGTCGCGAGCGGGTGGCGCACTCTTCCAGCCAGCGCCCTAAGGTCCTGGCCCAGAAGAGCGAGAAGTCCGGGCGCCGTGACTACCACATTTCGGTTGTACGCCAGGGCCTGGTGCAGGTGCCCATGAAAGAAGGCGGCCAGCGCCCGGGTGGAACCACAGGCGGGACAAGCGGCGACATCAAAGAGGTGTCGCCACAGGCAAAGATCCGGTCCTCGGTCAAGCACCTGCGGCGGCACCAGACAAAGCCCAAGCAGCGCGGCCAGAAGGAGGGCCAGACGGGGTATTCCCTTGGCAAACAGAGGCATGGTCTGGCCTGTCAGACCGATCGCAAGGCGCGGCCGTCGGCGTCGGGCAGCTTTTGGAGCGCGATCAGCACGATGTCCACAACCTTCCATACTCCGCAACCCCCCAGGGTGACGAGTTTGAGGATGCCGAGCCCGATCTGACCCAGGTAAAAGCGGTCGACGCCGAGAAATCCAAGAAAGATGGACAGAAGCATGGCCGTGCTCCAATCCCTTTCGCCGACGGGCTGCTCGGGTGGGGCTTGCCTCAGGGGATTCCCCTGAGCGTCCGGGAGCTTCTTGAGCGCGATAAGCACAACGTCCACCACGGCCCAAATACCGCAGCCGCCCAGAGTGATCAGCTTCAGAACTCCCAGTCCGATGTAGCCGAGGTAGAACCGGTCGACACCAAAGACGCCCAGAAAGATCGACAGCAGCAGAGCGGTGGAGAGCTCCTTTTGGCTTGCGGCCGGGAGCTTCGCGCCGCACTTCACACAAACCTCGGCGGCGGCAAGCGTCTCAGCTCCGCACGAGGGGCAGCGCTGAGATCCGCTAAGCGCCCGCTGGCCACAGGAGGTGCAGAACTCGGCCTGGTCGGCAAGCTGTTGCCCGCAATTCCGGCAGTACATTCGATCTCCTCTCTCCTGGATCTACTCGCGCCGGTTCATCAAACACGTGGACGTGCCGAAAACGCGCCTATCTAAACAGGGATGGCCATGAAAGTCAAACACATCCTGAGCGGGAATCAGTATCCGGCGCCGAAAAGTGAGCCGCGCGCGCCGGGCGTGGCACGCGCCGTGAGCCCCTGAGCGGATAGCCTCCATGGGGCTGTCCATTTAGTGGGGACGCGCCGCAGGCTCGATCAAGGCTTCAGCCGCGGGTTCGATAGTCGGCCGTGGGTCCTCGCCGGCTTCAGCTTCGAGCACCTGGTCCACCACCTCATGGATACTCCGCGCGAAGTGGAGCTTGAGTGAATCGAGCATCTCCGGGGTGAGGTCTTCGCGGGCGTTCGGTTCGTTCTCGGCGGGCAGGAAAACGTCCGTGACGCCGGCCCGCTTGGCCGCCAGCACCTTCTCTTTGATGCCGCCGACGGGGAGCACCTGGCCGCTCAGCATGATCTCGCCCGTCATGGCCACGCGTGGCCGCAGCGTCCGTTTGGTGAGTGCCGAGACCAGGGAGGTCACCATGGTAACGCCCGCCGACGGCCCATCCTTGGGGATGGCGCCCGCCGGGACGTGAATGTGGATGTCGTGGTCTTTGAAGAACTCCGGATCGATGTTGTAATCCATCGCGTGGGTGCGCACCCAGGCGAGCGCCGCCTGCATCGACTCCTGCATCACCTGGCCCACGTGGCCTGTCATGGTGAAACTCTTCCCACCCTTCATGACCGTGGTCTCGATGAAGAGCACGTCACCACCGGTGGGCGTCCAGGCCAGCCCCACGGCGACGCCCGGCTGGCGGGTGCGTTCGATCAGCTCAGCATCCAGGCGGAATCTCGGGACTCCGAGGTCGGACCCCAGAGTCTCCGGTGTCACAACCAGCTTCGCGGTTGAGCCCTCGGCGACGCGCCGTGCCTGCTTGCGGCAGACGGTCGCGATCTCCCGTTCGAGATTCCGCACGCCCGCCTCCCGCGTGTAACTCCGGATGATCTCGGCCACGGCCTCCCGCGTGAACTCGATCTGCTCGCCGTTCTTGATCCCGTGCTCCTCCGTTTGCTTCGGGATGAGGTGACGAAACGCGATCTCGATTTTCTCTTCCTCGGTGTAGCCCTGAAGCTCCAGAACCTCCATGCGGTCCAAAAGGGCCGGCGGGATCGTGTCGAGCACGTTGGCCGTGCAGATAAAGAGCACCCGCGACAGGTCAAACTGCACGTCGAGATAATTGTCACGGAAGTGCGAGTTCTGCTCGGGGTCAAGCACCTCGAGCAGCGCCGAAGAGGGGTCGCCGCGAAAATCCCGGCCTACCTTGTCGACCTCGTCGAGCACGAATACGGGATCGCGTGTTTCCACACGGCGAATACCCTGGATCACCTGGCCGGGCAAGGCACCGATGTAAGTTCGCCGGTGGCCGCGGATTTCCGCCTCATCATGGATGCCGCCGAGCGAGATGCGGACAAATTTGCGATCGAGGGCCCGCGCGACAGACTTCGCCAGTGACGTCTTGCCGACGCCGGGCGGCCCGACCAGGCAAAGGATAGGCCCCTTCATCTCGGGCTTGAGCTTGAGGACCGCCAGGTAATCGAGGATGCGTTCTTTGATTTTTTCCAGGTCGTAGTGATCCGCGTCCAACACCTCCCGAGCCTTTCCGAGGTCCACCTTGAGCTCGGCAAACTTGTTCCATGGCAGGGCCACCAACCAATCAAGATACGTGCGTGTGACGTGGTAATCAGCAGCCGAGGGCGACATTCGCGCCAGCCGCTTAAGCTCCCGGACGGCCTCCTTGTAGGCCTCTTCGCTCATGCTGGCTGCTTCGATCTTCTGCCGCAGCTCTTCGATATCCTGCTGATCATCGGCCTCGCCGAGCTCCCGCTGGATGGCCTTCATCTGCTCGCGCAAATAGTAGTCGCGCTGGCTTTGCGTCACCTGGTCCTGAACGTCAGACTGGATCTTGGATCGAAGCTGCTGCACCTCGACTTCCCGGGCCAGTTGCTTCATGAGCCGGTCGAGACGCTCCTTGAGGTCCAGGCTCTCGAGGAGCTCCTGCCGCTCGGTGTTGGAGATCGAAGGCAAATTGGCGGCGATGAAATCCGCCAGGCGCGACGGATCCTCAATGTTCATTGCGACCGTTTGCAGGTCGTCCGACAGGGTGGGCGAAAGCTGCACGACCTGCTGGAAGAGCGAGGTGACACTGCGCACCAAGGCCTCGAAGTCCGGCTCCTTCGGCTCCGCGATGATGTCCTGCAAGGGGCGGACACGCGCGCGCAAATAGGGTTCGGTCTGAACGACTTCGTCCAAAGCAATCCGTTGCAGCCCCTCGACGAAAATGAAAAGGCTCTGGCTCGGCAGCTTGATGATCTTGTGCACGAAAGCCGCCGTTCCGATCTGGTAGAGGTCCACGGGTTGCGGGTTCTCCACCCGCGGATCGCGCTGCGAGATCACGGCGATGAGCTTCTCTTCCTCTTTCAGATCCCCAATCAGCTTGAGCGAGCTGTCCCGGCCCACGGTCAGCGGCAGGATGGCGTTCGGGAACAGTACCGTGTCGCGAACGGGTAGTATGGGTAGTTCGTTAAAGTCGGTTGGTTTTTTGGGTCTTGAAGCCACGAGTTTTGGTCACCTCACGAACCACCCTCGACGCCTCCCCGCCCCGGCTCTCGCTGGCGAGGTATCCCCGCTAAGTAAGACAAGTTAGAGGGGACTGCAAGAATACCAGGAATGTCTAGGGTCAGGATACTGCCTTGCTTCCGGCTTTCGCCTTAGCCTCGCTTGTTTAGATGCTTTCGGGCCCGGAAGCGATACCGAGAGCAGCCGAAGACGCTTGAACCAAGAGGCGAAGCTGATCAGGCGCCTGTCTGCTACCTGCGATCCCGCTTCTTCCAGTCCTTCAGGAACTCACGCGCCGCGTTGGCGCCGCTCGCGCCGCTGAGGCCCACGCCCGGATGGGTACCGGAGCCACATAGGTAAAGTCCCGCGAGCGGCGTCCGGTAAGCCGCCCAGCCGAGCAGCGGGCGCAGACTGAAGAGCTGGTCCAGCGCCAATTCGCCATGAAAGACGTGCCCGCCAGTGAGTCCAAGCCTTTCTTCCAGGGCAAGCGGCGTAATCACCTGCTGGTGAAGGATAAGACCCGGCAGGTCTGGAGCATAACGGGCGAGCGTTTTCACTACCGTGTCGCCTAGCGTCTCGCGCTCCCGGCTCCATTCCAGGCCCCTCAGCTTATACGGCGCGAACTGCACATAAATCGACATCACGTGCTTCCCAGCTGGCGCGAGTTCGGGGTCAGACAGCGAAGGGATCACTACCTCCAAGTAGGGGTCGGCTGAGAAGTCTCCGTATTTGGAGGCGTCGAAGGCGCGTTCGAGATAGTCGATCTCAGGACCAATATGGATGCGGCCAGCGAGCGCCGCTCGACCGTCTCGGGTGTTCTTCACCGCCGAAAAGGACGGCAAACCCGCCAGCGCCAGGTTCACTTTGGCAAGGACGCCGTTTGAGCGGTAATTCCGGACGCGGCCAACGAAGCCGGGTTCCAGATGGGTTGGATTAACCAGCCGCAGGAACGTTCGCTGCGGATCGACACCTGAGATCACGTTACGCGCCGGAATCACTTCACCGCTCGCCAGATTCACACCAACGGCCGCGCCGTCGCGGACATTGATCTCGGCCACTTCTGCGTTGTTGCGAATCTCCGCCCCGGCTTGAGTGGCCGCCTCCGCTAGAGCGCTGGCCAGCTTTCCCAGGCCTCCGCGAGCGAAGCAGACCCCGGACGCGGGTTCGGGATCGAAGGCGGCGCGCAAAAGGAGAAGCCCACCTGAACCGGCGGACCAGGGGCCGAGCGCAGCCCCGAATATCCCCCGCGCGGCCACCACGGCGCGCAGCGGCTCTGACTCAAACCACTCCGACACCAGGTCCGCTGCCGCCATAGGTCCCCAGCGCAGAAGACGAAACATGTCTCTGGACCCGAGACCGCGCAGAGCCCGTCCGGCGCCGAGCAGCGTCCAAAGATCGCCGGGACTGAGAGCCCGCAAGGCAGGCGGCGTCTTCAGCATCAGAGGCTGAAGCACGCCGGCGAGCCGCACCAGCACACGCGCAAACTCGGCGTACTTCCCGGCGTCGGCCCTTGAGAACTGTGCGATCGACTGCCCTGAGCGTTCCGTGTCGCGATACAGAACCAGCGCCCGGCCGTCGGCGCTGGGCGCGAACACAACGGGGTCCGGCCGGATCATCTCAAGCCCGCCGTGGGCCAGACCCATATCCTGGACGACTCGCGCCACCAGCGGAGCGGCGGCGTGCGCTAAGGTGGACGAGCGAAAGCCCGGATGAAACTCCTCCGTCACCGCAGAGCCGCCCGCCACCGCTTGCCGCTCCAGGACCAGGGGATGGAGCCCCGCGCGTCCTAAATAGAACGCCGTGACGAGCGCGTTGTGACCGGCGCCGATGATGATGACGTCGCGGGCGTTCGACATGATTGTGGCTCTTTGCTGGCTCAACGACCGCAACGCCCCAAAGCGGGCGTGCGCTACACGGCTCAATTCCAGTCCTTCAAGACTTCCAGCGCCGCCAGCCTGCCCGGCGCACCCATGATGCCTCCGCCGGGATGCGACCCCGAGCCGCACAGGTAAAGACCCTTGACGGGTGTGCGATACTGCGCCCAGCCGGGCACCGGTCGCAAGAAGAACAACTGTTCCAGCGAAAGCTCACCCTGAAAAATGTTGCCCTCGGTCAGGCCGAACTCGCGCTCTAGATCAAGCGGCGTCAGCACCTGTCTGCTGAGAATGATGTTCTTGATATTGGGGGCGTGCTCGGCCAGCGTATCGATCACCGTGTCGCCAAAGGCGTCCCGTTGGTTGTCCCAGCCACCCTCTTTCAGGTGATAGGGAGCGTACTGCACAAAGCAGGACATCACGTGCTTGCCAGGCGGAGCCACCGAAGGATCGGTCAGCGAGGGGATGACGCAATCGATGTAGGGACGCCGCGAGTAGCGCCCGTACTTGGCGTCGTCGTAGGCCCGCTCCATGTAGTCAATGCTGGGCGAAATCGAGATGGCGCCCCGGAGGTGCGGACCCGGCCCGGGCAGGCACTTGAAGTCCGGTAGCGCGTCGAGCGCCAGGTTCACTTTGCCGGAGGAGCCCCGGAACTTGTAGTGCCGCACCTGTTCGACGAAGTCATCGGGTAGGTGACCAGGCTCCATCATACCGATGAACGTTCGGCGGGGATCGACGCTCGATGAGACCACACGCGCTTCAAACTCGTCGCCGTTCTCAAGTGCCACCCCGGTGGCGCGGCCGTTCTTGATGAGAATCTGTGCGATCGGCGTCTGGGTGCGGATCTCCGCCCCCGCCTCGCGCGCCGCGGCGGCAATGGCGTTGGAAATGGCGCCGGTGCCGCCCTTCGCAAAGCCCCAGGAGCGGAACGCGCCGTCGATCTCGCCCATGTAATGGTGCAACAGCACGTACGCCGTGCCCGGTGAGCGTACGCCGAGGAACGTTCCAATGATCCCGGAAGCGGACATGGTAGCCTTGAGCACGTCGGTCTCGAACCACTGATCGAGAAAATCAACCGCGCTCATGGTCATGAGCTGCACCTGATTGTGTTGGTCCGGCTCAGGCAGGTCGCGGAACCGGCGGCCGAGGAACGTCAGCTTGCGCAACACATCTGCCGAGAGCCGGCTCAGATCGGGCGGCGTCATGCCCAAAATTGGTTTCACGAACTTGCCTTGCTCCGCCATGGCCTTACCGTATTCTTCGTAGGCCTCGGCATCGAGCCGTGAATGGCGGGCGATCTCGCGGTGCGTCTTGGCGTGGTCATTCACCCGCCAGAGATAGTCGCCCTCCGATCCGCCGGGCATAGGCGCGAACGTGCCGTCGAGAGGAAGGATCTCAAGCCCGTGCCGCGGAAGGCCAAGATCGCGAATGATTTCAGGCCTCAGCAGCGAGACGACGTAGGAACAGACCGAGAACTTGAAGCCAGGAAAAACCTCTTCGGTGACGGCGGCGCCGCCCAGAACATGACGGCGTTCGAGCACGAGGATTTTCTTGCCGGCCCGCGCTAGATAGGCAGCGTGCACCAGGCCGTTGTGGCCGCCGCCGATCACGATGGCGTCGTAGCGAGGAGTTGCACCCATATCGCAACACGTACCGTACGGCCGTGCCGAGACCAGGCACGGGGACATGCCCAATGAGCTTTGGCGATCCTCAGTGTGCTTGCATCCGGCGATGAAAGGAACGGCGCAGGAGGGTTATTGTATCCCGAACGCGTTGTCCGCGCCAGCCGTGAACCTGTGCCTTGCGTCGCGGGGCGAGTACTCGGGGGATTCACCCCATGGCTCTGCTGATCCCGTCGGGGGATGTACCTCCGCAATGCCGAGCACCTACGGCATCCGGCCTCTCCGAAGCGGTTTGACCTGGCATCATGCCGGCTGCGGACGCTCGCGGCCCGGCGGTGACGAGGAGGGTTGCGGCTTGAGGACCTGGGTGGTCTCGGGCTCGACTGGCTTTGGAGGTGCCGGACGGACGACAGCCGGTAAAGGCTTGCCTTCCATCAGCAGCTTTACCTCATTACCGTCGAGCACTTCGCGTTCGAGTAGGGCGTCGGCAACCCGGACGAGGGCCTCGCGGTTCGAGGAAAGGATGTCCCTTGCCCGTTGATAGCCCGTCATCACCAGGCGTTTTACTTCCTGATCAATCTTAATGGCGGTGTCCTCGCTGAAGTCGCGCGAGGTGGTGAGATCGCGCCCGAGGAAGATTTCGCCTTGATTCTTGCCGTAGGCGAGCGGCCCGAGGTCCGTCATGCCCCATTCGCAGACCATCCGGCGGGCCAGCTCGGTAGCCTGCTCGATGTCGTTGCCGGCGCCGGTAGTGATGTGATCGAGGAAGGCCTCCTCGGCCACGCGACCGCCCATCATGATGGCAAGCTGGCTCTCGAGCTGGTCGCGCGTGTACGTGTGCCGGTCATCGAGGGGAAGTTGCATGGTGACACCGAGCGCCATGCCGCGCGGGATGATGGTCACCTTGTGGAGCGGGTCGGCGTGCGGCACCATCAGGGCCACCAGGGCGTGGCCGCCCTCATGGTAAGCGGTGTTCTTCTTCTCTTCTTCGGAAAGGATCAGGGACTTGCGCTCCGCCCCCATCAGCACCTTGTCCTTAGAGGCTTCGAAGTCCCACATGGTGACTTGCTTGCGATTGTGGCGCGCCGCCAGCAAGGCGGATTCATTCACCAGGTTGGCGAGATCGGCACCCGAAAAACCGGGCGTTCCGCGAGCCAGGACGGTGATATCCACGTCCTCGGACAGCGGAATCTTCTTGGTGTGCACCTTGAGAATGCCTTCGCGACCGCCGACATCGGGACGCGGCACCACCACGCGCCGGTCAAAGCGGCCCGGTCGTAGCAGGGCAGGGTCGAGGACGTCCGGCCGGTTAGTGGCGGCGATGAGGATCACGCCTTCGTTCGACTCGAAGCCGTCCATCTCCACCAGTAGAGCGTTCAGCGTCTGCTCGCGCTCGTCGTGGCCGCCACCCAGGCCCGCACCGCGATGGCGGCCGACGGCGTCAATTTCGTCAATAAAGATGATGCAAGGCGCGTTCTTCTTGCCCTGCTCGAAAAGGTCTCGCACGCGCGAAGCGCCCACGCCCACGAACATCTCCACAAAATCCGAGCCGGAGATGGAGAAAAAGGGCACGTTGGCCTCGCCCGCGATGGCGCGGGCCAGCATGGTCTTGCCGGTTCCTGGGGGTCCCACCAGCAGAACGCCCTTGGGAATACGTCCACCGAGCTTCTGGAACTTTTGCGGTTCGCGGAGGAAGTCGATGATCTCCTGCAGTTCTTCCTTGGCCTCGTCCACGCCGGCGACGTCCTTGAAGGTCACCTTCTTTTGCTGGCTGGACAGCAACCGCGCTCGGCTCTTTCCGAAAGAGAGCGCTTTGTTGCCGCCGCTCTGCATCTGGCGGAAGAAGAAGACCCAGAAGCCAACCAGGATGAGGATGGGCAGCAGGCCATTGCCGATCCAAGTCAGCCAGGGGCTGGCCTGATCGCTCTTCATGTTGACGCTCACGCCCTTGTCGATGAGAGACTTGTAAAGGTCGGGGTAGTTGGCCGGGATGGTGGTTTTGAACTTGGTGTTGTCCTTCTTCAAGCTACCGCTGACATCCGTGCCCGCGATGGTGACGTCTCGAACTTCACCCTGGTTAACATCGTTAGTGAACTGGCTGAAGTTCAGTTCCTGGACGCGCTCGCTCGTGCTGCTGCGCACCACGGCCCACAGCAACAGAGCGGTGACCACCATGACCACCCAAAAGATAATATTCTTGACGGCCGAATTCACGCCCTTACCTCCCGCCCGCCCTGACCCCTGGCGAGCCCTGCTTCCTGTTGATTAGATGCTCCATCCGCACTCCACGGAGTGCGCGTTCCCGCCGAACTCCGAGGGACTTGCACACTCACGCCGACGAAAGCGCGGCGATGCATCGTAGATTCCGGTACAGCCCCCGGTGCCCCAGGCCATAACCCACCAGAAATTGGCCCCCGGTTGACGTTGACTTGAAGGCCAGGTAGTCCATGACCACGTCCACCTTGCGATCCTCGGGCTTCTCAACCAAGCTCGCCGTACCTAAGGACTTCGGCCCCTTCGCTAAAATCTGACGACACAAAAAGTCCAAGGTCACCCCGGAATAAACAATGCCGGAGAGCAGCAGGACGTCTTTGTCCGTGAGATTCAGGGCCGGCATGTAAAAGATCTCCTGGACAGGTACCCCTTCCACGCTGGTGGCACGTATCAGGGTGCTCATGAAGTGGCAGACCATCGGGACGCGAAGCGCGCGGATCAGGTCGGCCATGAACAGAAAGCAGTCGTCGGACGCGCCGACGATATGCAGGGTCTTGCCTTCGTAGGCCTGGTTGATTTCCCGCGCCAATTGCCGGATGCGACGGCGAATTTGTTGTTCTGTGAACACCACTCTCAGATTATCTGGGATGTGGCCCTCCGCCGTGAGCGGCCTAGAGCGTTTCGACTTGGAAATCGAAGGCGCGGTCTTCAGGGCTTCCTCTGGGTGGGAGGCTTGCGCTGTAATCCTTCTTCGGCTCTCTCTTCGACGACGATCACGCTGTGGCGGCATGATTCCGTGGCGGCACTCGTCCGCCGCCCCTCAAATCCCCTCGCCCAGATGATCCCCCGAGCAGACTCCAGTACCGGCCAATACCGGCGCTGATCGAGCGGCACGCGTCGCCGCTGGAAGAGCTGCTTTAGCTTCACCGCCCGCGCCCTTCCTGCCAGACAGATCCGGTCTCCCGGCCGCCAGCTCCGTAGGGTTAAGGGCGCGGCGATTTCCCCCGCCTCGAGCCAAACCTCACTAGTAGCAGTATACGCTTGTTCCGGTAACTTCGCATCGGGCAGGTCGGCCAACCGGAAGCGCAATCGCACGCCAAGCTCTGGGATGACCACTTCGGCGGGCGGCTGGATCCTATGAGCAAACCCTTCGCGGGAAGCACCCCGAGTCGGGCCTGATGTCTGACCCACCACCAGCCATTCGAATTCCTTAACCGCCTCCATCACACCCCCGGCCAGAAGTAAACGGCTCCCGCTTTGACCCTCATGCGCCAGGCGTCGCAGCGATTCGATCTGCTGGTACGTGAGACCGAGTGCACCCGAGGTCCTGCCGGCTAAGCTTGATGCCTCCTGATAAGCTTCGACCAGCATCCGGCGCAGCACGCGCCGCGCGATGGCCGGCGGGAATTCGTCGAGGCGCCTGTTGGGAATCTTCAGCCGGCCGACTTCGCGCACCAGCCACGGTCGCGATCGCTGCCACGCCTGGTCCTCTAGGAAAGACTCGTCATCGCGGGCGCGGTCGGCGAAAGCCGCCAGCGACCGGATCAGGCTGGGATTGAACTCCCGCTCGAGCAAGGGCAAAACCTGCTGGCGAACGCGGTTGCGATGGAAGCGCGTGTCCTGGTTGGTGGAATCGACGCGGAAGGCGAGTTTGCGGCGCGCAACTTCAGCCTGCACTTCGGCGCGGGTCAGGCTCAGAAATGGTCGTACGACGCCGCCTTCGAGCGCGGGATGAATCCCACCGAGGCCGCGAGTGCCTGTGCCGCGCAGCAGCCGCAGGAGCACGGTTTCAGTCTGGTCATTGGCAGTGTGGGCCGTGGCCACCTTATCGAGCTTACCGTGCCGGACCAGCGAAAAGAAAAACCGGTAGCGCAGCTCGCGCGCGGTCGCCTCCAGGTTCCGCTTCCGGGCGCGCGCCACACCGGCGACAGGCGCGCCAGAACACAGAAACTCGAGGCCAAGCAGCCGGGCGCGCTCGGACACGAAATGTTCGTCCGCATCCGACTCCTCGCCCCGCAGATGATGATTGAAGTGGACCACCGCCAGCGTCAGGCCAACGTCGCGAGCAAGTTGCGCCATGAAGTCGAGGAGCAGAATCGAGTCCGGGCCGCCTGATACTGCCACGCCCACGCGGTCGCCCGGTTGAAAGAAATGAGCGCGTCTTACAGCGAGCCGCCACCGGAGATAAGGGTTGGGAGCACTATGTTTCGAACGGCGTGATGATTGAGGCATGCAGCCACGATTCTGGACCAAGCTGCTGCCGCCGAGACCGGAGCGACAATCTTGGTTAGGCGGATTCGGGCGCGGCGCTGTCAACAGCGTCGGCCGGGACCTCGGCCGCGGGTGCGGAATTAGCTGTGTCTGCGGGTGCATCAGCTTCTGCGGTGGCGGCGGCTGGCGCGCCGACGGGACCTCCCTCCGCTTCCACCTTCACTTTCACAGACTGGGTGACATCGCGGTGCAGCCGGATGGGGACATCGTATTCACCGATCACCTTAAGTGGATTGGGGAGTTGGATCTTGCGCCGGTCGATCTTGTAGCCCCGGGAGGCGAGCCCCTCCGACACATCAATGCCGGTGACGGAGCCGAACAAGGTGCCGTGCTCGCCTGACTTGCGAGTGAAGGTGAGGCTTACGCCTTCGAGGAGTTGCCCGAGCTCCTGGGCTTCGCCCTTCTCTTTGGCCTCGAGCTTCAGGAATCTCACACGCTGCTGCTCCGCCCATTTCTTGTTCTGCGGAGTCGCAGCCACGGCCAGCTTCTTAGGAAGCAGGTAATTGCGGCCATATCCGTCGGCCACCTTCACCACCTGGCCGCGGCCTCCGACCTTGTCGACGTTCTCAATCAGAATTATTTCCATGGCTTGGACCTCAACTGACCGATCGGGCTCGAACCGGCGTCACCCCTTAGGGGCACGGGGAGCGACTGCCAGTTAACTCATTCGCTTTATGTTACATCATGGCTTTGGCCGTAAATCCTTCGACCGATGCTGCGGAACCCGCCGGCCCGCAAGACGGCCAGGCTAGAATCCCGAAGCGAAGGGAATAAACGCCAGATTACGCGCCCGCTTGATGGCTACCGTGAGTAGCCGCTGATGCGGGGAGCAGGTTCCCGTGAGCCGCCGCGGCAGAATCTTTCCCCGGTCAGAGATGAACTGGCTCACCAGCCTGACGTCCTTGAAATCGATCACGTCGATTTTCTCGTCGCAAAACTTGCAAACCTTACGGCGGCGGAAATACTGCTTCCGGCCGCCGCCTCCGGGGCCGGCGCCACCCTTTCGGGGCCCACGGTCGGAACCTCGGCCGGCGCCTCCGCCTTGGCCGCCGCCTGACGGTCCGCTGCTCGTTGGTGTCGCCATAGACTTTACTCCTCCGCCTCCTGAATTCCGCTAGGTTGCTACCTCGATTGCTGGTGCCTCGCCCGAGCTCGGCCGCGGGCGCGGTTTGCGTGTCGCCTGCTCCGCCCGCCAGGCCTTGGCTTTTTCGGCGCGCTTCAGCTCCTCATCCACCCGCACTGAGAGGTACTTCATGACCAGGTCGTTGACCTTGAGGCGCCTCTCAAATTCTTTGACGGTGTCGCCGGTACCCTCGACGACGAAAAGGACGTAGATGCCCTCTCGCTGTCGCTGAACCCGGTAGGCGAGCCTGCGCCGGCCTATCTTCTCGATCTTTTCGATCTTACCGCCGTGCCCGGCCACCACGCCTTCCATCTGGGTGATGATCTTTCCCAGTTCCTCTTCGGGAACATCAGGCCGGACGATGAAAATCAGTTCGTATTTACGCATGTGACCTCACTTCAATTGGGTTCAGGGGGTCGGTTGAACTGGTTCATGGCGCGCTCGACGCCTTCCCGAACAATCACCTCGACCGCCTCTGCAGCGCGGTTCACCATTTCCGCCACCGCTTCAAGCTGATCCCGGCGAAACCGGCCGAGCACCAGACGCGTCCGATCCGACACCGGGTGATCCGGCTGAACCCCCATCCTCACCCGGATGAACTCATCGGATCCGAGAGCCCCGATGATCGACTTCAGGCCGTTGTGCCCCCCGGCGCTGCCCTGCTTACGGATTCGCAAGGTTCCGAGCGGCAGAGCCGCCTCATCCACCAGTACCGTCAAATCGCCCGGCCCAATCTCGTAGCGTTCAGCGAGCCGCCGGACCGACACACCGCTGAGGTTCATGAATGTCAGCGGCTTGGCCAGCACCACTTCGGAGCCGTCAATCCGGGTGTGGGCTGTGAGCGCGGCTGATTCGGGCCGCGAGACCTCCACACCGCACTGTTCGGCCACCCGGTCCACCCCCATAAAACCGAGGTTGTGCGGAGTGAGAACGTATTCGGGGCCGGGGTTACCGAGACCGACGATCAGCTTCACAAAACAGCTATTTTTTCTCCTTCTCTGGCTTCTTCTCGGGTTTCTTTTCTGCTTTTTCGACGCCCTCCGCGCCTTCCTCACCCTCCTCAGCTTTCCCTTTGCGGATGACTTCCGGTTCCGCCGCCTCAGCCCCTTCGATGACCTCCGCCGGCTTCTCCTCTTCCGTCCTGGGCGCGATCACGTGGGCGACCATGCGCGTCGGGTCCGTCAACAGCTTGACGCGCTCGCCGAGCGGCAGGTCACTGGCACGAAGACTGCGTCCTATCTTGTAATCGCTGATATCGACGGTGATGTGCTCCGGAATGGCATCGGGCAGACACTCGATCTCAACCTCGCGAAGGATGAACTCCAGAACGCCGCCTTCGGTCTTGACGCCGAACGGTTCACCCTGCAGGTGAACCGGCACCTTAAGTTTGAGCCGCGTATCCGCCGAAATGCGAAACATATCCACGTGCAGCAAGTCACCGCGCACAGGATCCACCTGCCAGTCGCTCAGCAGCACGCGCGCCGGCGCCCGCCCTTTAACCTCGAGAGTGATCAGAGTGTTGTGCCCGGAGTCTGAATGCAGGATCTGCGTCACTCGCTTCGGATCCAGCGTGACCGGGATGGCCTGCCCGCCGCCACCGTACACCACAGCCGGTATGCGACCGGTGTGCCTCAAGCGGCGGGAGGCGTTCTTGCCGAAATCCTCGCGGGCCTCGGCTTCGATGGTGGTTACCATGCTTTCGTACTCCTCGAGCCCGGACGCCGCGGCGTCACGGGCTCCTCGAAATGGCTGATTCAGATGAACAGCTTGCTCACCGAAGTCTCATCGTGAATGGACTTGATGGCTTGGGCAAAAAGAGAAGCGATACTTAGTACCTTGATCTTTGAGTTTTGCACCGCCTGGGGATGAGGCGGTATCGAATTCGTGGTGACCACCTGCTCCAGCGCGGAATTACAAAGCTTGTGAACGGCATCTCCCGCAAAGACCCCGTGAACACAGCAGGCGAAAACCTGCTCGGCTCCCTTGTCCTTCAGCGCTTGCGCGGCGCGCACGATGGTGCCTCCGGTGTCGATCAGATCATCCACCAGCAAGCACACCCGTTCTTCCACTTCGCCGATCACGTTCATGACTTCAACCGTGTGAGCGTCTTCGCGCCGCTTGTCGATGATGGCAAGGGGAGCGTCCAATTTCTTGGCAAAGGACCGGGCGCGTTCGACGCCTCCCGTGTCCGGAGAGACCACGGTGACATTCTTGAGCCCGAGCTTTCGGAAGTACTCCACCGTCACCGGGGTAGCGTAGAGGTGATCCACGGGAATGTTGAAGTAGCCCTGAATCTGGCCGGCGTGCAGATCGAGCGCCAGCACACGGTTCGCCCCGGCGGAAGTCAGCAGATCTGCCACTACTTTCGATGAGATGGGCACCCGCGGGCGATCCTTGCGGTCCTGGCGCGCATAACCGTAGTATGGCATCACGGCAGTGATCCGGTCCGCCGAAGCGCGCCGGAAAGCGTCAAGCATGATCAGCAGCTCTACCAAGCTGTCGTTTACCGGACGGCAGGTGGGCTGGATCACAAAAACATCTGTCCCGCGGACGTTTTCGGAGATTTGCACCCGTACTTCACCGTCGGGAAAGCGCCCTACATCCGCCGCGCCGACCTTCGTTGCCAAACACTGTGCGATCTCACGGGCCAACTCCGGATGGGCATTCCCCGAAAAGATTTTGAGCTTGTGATCCGCCATCGAGCCGCTTTCCTGCCTCTTAACTGAGAGGCCGTGGCAAGTGAAACGTGACCCTAAACGAGCAAGAAATTGACTGCCCTCTTCTCCTTAGTTGTTCTCAATTGCTCGCCGGTCTTCTCAAAATGGCTGGGAGGCCTGGACTCGAACCAGGGTTCCATGCTCCAAAGGCATGTGTCCTACCACTGGACGACCTCCCAGTGCTCGTGGTGCCGGTCCTGTTCAAACGAACCCTCGACTTAGCGCGCGAACATCCTTCGCCAGTATTGGGCGCGCGACAGGGTCTCCACTGCGAAGCTGCGCCAGCTTGGAGGAACGCGCGCTCGCGCTGAAGTAAGTTTTCGGGCGGAGTCAAGAATGGCGTAGACGGCACTGCCGCTACCCGACAGAGATACCATCTCGGCGCCGGCCCGGAGGAGCTGCGGCTTGAGTCTTTGCAGCTCCGGCCACTTTGCGAAAACGATCGATTCAAAGTCGTTTTCGGCCGGTTCCCAACCTTCCCACGGGAACTGTGGCCACATGCCGAAAGAAGACATGCTACCCGATCTTGAAGTTCCCGTCAATTGAGAACTTGCCGCCGCGTAGGCCTCCGCGGTCGATTGCGCAAACCCTGGGAAAACAATCAGGCAATGCCGCGCCGGCAGGTCGTGCAGGGGATAAATCTCCCCTCCGCGCGCGCAGCCGAGCGCCCGGCCGCCCACCAGGAAGAAAGGCACGTCCGAACCGAGTTCGCACGCCAGTGCCAGGCGGTTCCCAAGCGGCAATCGATTGTTTGTCAGCCGCTCGAGCGCGAGAAGCGTCGCGGCGGCGTCACTGCTCGCTCCGCCGAGGCCGCTGCCGGCCGGAATACTCTTCTCGATCTTGATCCGAATTTGACGGCTCAGGCCGCGGGCTCGCCGCCAGAGTTTGCAGGCCTTGTAGACGAGGTTCTCAGGGCCGCTCGGGATGGTGGGATCGTCCGCCTCCACCACGATCCCTCCCGGGCGGGAGCCGATCGAAACTTCAAGGGCATCTGCGAGCGAAACTGACTGATAAATCGTGCGAATTTCGTGATAGCGGTCGGGGCGCCGGCCCAGAATTCGCAGGCCTAGATTGATCTTGGCGAAGGCGCGGAGCCGGAGAGCAGGCATGGCCAGGACGGCGCGAGTCCGCAGCGACAAATGACCACAGGCTATCTAATTATTTCTCAATAGCTTGCTGGCTTCGTTGGTATCGTTCCTAAGTTTCTTCAGTTTCGAGATGCCCCAGTTCCGCTGCTAAGGCTGGGGTTTTGCTTCGGAATTCGCACTTTTTCCGTTGGCGAGGCGAAGCTTCAGGTCGTCGAGCTTCTTCTGCAGGTTGGCCGCGTCTTCGGCGTCGAAGTCGCTGCCGACGGCCATCGGCCACTCCTTGAGCGCCCGCTCCCACTCCTGCTCAGCGGCTTGCGGCTTGCCGAGCGCAAGATGCAGATTGCCCAGGTGCTCTAGAATGGTCGGATCGCCGGTGATCAGACGTGCGGCCCTCTCGAGCGGCGCCTCCGCCATGTCAGGCCGGTGCATCTTGAGGTAAGCCCAGCCCAGACTATCCAGATAAGCCCCGTTGTTGGGATCGGATTGCAGGGCGCGCTGGATGTACTTGACCGATTCGTCCAGGCGGACGCCACGGTCCGCGAGCATATAGCCCAGGTAATTGGCCGCCTGGCCGTTCAGCGGGTCAGAGGCCAGCACCTTCTTGAACTCGGCCTCAGCCTGGTCGTATTGCTTCTGGCGCTCGTAAATCGAGCCCAGAATAAAGTGGGCGCTTTCCTGGTCGTCGGGCTTCACGTTGAGGCTCAAGGCCTTTTCGGCGGCGGCCTGGGCCTCGGGATAACGCTTCGCCTGAGAATCCACTTGCGCGATGGTGAGCAGGACTTCAACGTCTGATGACCCGCCCGTGAGCAAGCCATTCAGCGCCGCCAACGCTTCATCCACCTTGCCCTGCTCGCCGAGCAGTGTGGCCCGCACGATGGCGAGTTGTCGGTCTTTCGGATACTTGCCCACGGCCGCATCAGCTTCGGCCATGGCCTTCGCTGGCTGCTTGGCCGCCCGCAACGCTTCAATCACCAGGGTCTCGCCGCGCGGAGCCTGGCTCGGGCCAAGGTCGATCAACTTGCGGAAGGTGGTGAGCGCCAGGTCGTACTTCTCCTGACTCTGGTAGATCAGCCCGAGCCTCTCCAGAAAGGCTGCCCGGTTTCCAGCCTCCGCCAACGAATAGTGGCCGTCGGGTTTCTCCGAATCCTTCAGCAAGCCCTGGAGCAGGGCGATCGCCTTATCGTCGTTGCCCGACGTCTCTTCGAGCAGGACCTGCTCATAGGCGACATCAGGGTTATCGGGCACGAGGGCCTTAGCCTTCCCCAGTTCCTCGCGGGCCGCGCTAAAATTCCCTTCAACCCGGTCGAGATGCCCGAGCCGGAGCCAACCCGCACCGTCGTTGGGATCCGTTTTCAGGATCTTCTGAAGCTCCGTGCGAGCCTCAGCGGTCTTGCCGGACGCGATCAGAGCCTCGGCGTGGTACTGCCGCAGCTCCTCGTTGTCCGGGTCCTGCTCGAGCGCCTGGCTGAAGGCGTCCACCGCCTTGTCATAATCGCGATCCTGCATGTAAGCCCGCCCCAGCATGACCAGCGCGGCGGGGTCCATGTCGCCGGCCGGGATCTTCTGGAGCGTCGCGATGGCCTCAGAGTAGTCGCCCTGGTCGAGGTAAAGTTCTGCCAGGTAGCTAAGCGCAGGCTTCGAACCCGGGTCAGAGCCGATCGCTTTCTTGAAGATCTCCTCAGCTTTGCCACCCTGGTTGGTCAGGCGATAGAGCCGGCCGAGTGCGATAAAGGAGTCGGTATCTTTAGGGTCGAGTCGGGTGACCGCCTCGAACTCCGTGATGGCTTTGCGGATGGTGGCGTCGGAGTTGGCCGCGGCCTCGCTCTCCCCCAGGCTGTGAAGATAGATGCTGGCCAGCAGACGGTGGGCGTCAACCTCGTCCGGGTTCACCTGAAGGACCGCCTCGGCCTCGCGAATGGCGTCGCCCACCCGGCTGATGCGGTAGTAAAGCTCGGCGAGTTCCGTCCTCAGGAACAGCGATCCGGGATCGGCGGCCATGGCCGCCTTGTATTCGGCAACCGCCCTGTCAACAAGATCGCTGCGGTTTTGGACTCCCGCCTCTTCCTCGTAGCGGCGGGCGAGCACGAAATGGTAGTAAGCCGCAGCGTGGTCCGGTACGGCGGCCTGGCCTGAGGCCTCGACTCCCGTTGCGGGTGCGGCCTTAGGCGGCACGTCGGGTTTATCCTGCCCGGCACACTCGAGACTGGCCGGCAAAAGCAAAAACAAAAAAAGGCTGACGCCAGCCCGGAGTTGCCCACTAATTCTCATCATGGCTATTCCTATATCCGCCTCTTAACGTTTCTCTGATGACCCCTAATGCTCATTATCGCATACGCCCCGAGGGGTGTCAAAAGACCGTCGCGAATCAGCTTGCTGCCCATTCTGCGCTGATCTGCAACGTCAACCCCAGGGCCCCCGCCGCCGTGCACCTTAGTTGATGGAGAATGTCGAAATAAAGTTGCAAATTGCTTCGAGCGTCGCCAAGTCTTGCAGAATGGAACCGGTTCAGGCGGTCAAAGCAACTTCGACCTTGCCGTCACGGCCCGGCGAAAATGACCCCACACGCGCCCGCCGCCGGGCTGCTATAATGACCTCTCTTTTCGACCATGAGCGCCGCCACCGAAAGATCTCTGCCCCACAATCTGGAGGCCGAACGCGCCTTGCTCGGCTCCATTCTGCTCGACAACGGCGCCCTCAACGTGGTGTCCGGCACCGTCGGGCCCGACGACCTTTTCGCCGACTCTCACCGCCTGATCTTCCAGCAGATCGTCGGTCTGTGTGAAAAAAACCAGACCGTGGACGTGGTCACCCTGGCCGAAGAGCTCAACAAGGCTGGAACGCTGGAGAAAAGCGGAGGCGTAGCCTACCTGGCTGGCTTAAGCGACGGCATTCCGATGGGGGACTACTCCTTCGTCGGCAACTACGCCCGCATCATCAAGCAGAAGGCCATCCTGCGCCGGCTGATCAACGCTTCCAGCAACGTCATGAGCCGCGCTTTCGAGGCCTCCGAGGATCCCGAAGTCCTCATCGACGACGCTCAGCGGCAGATCTACGAGATCGCCGGCGACAAGATCCAATCCGGATTCTTCGGGGTGAAGGACATCGTCAAGTCGAGCTTCGGCACCATCGATGTGCTCTTCGACCGGGGCCAGCGCGTCACGGGCGTGGAAACGGGTTTCACCGATCTCGACAGCATGACTTCGGGCTTGCAGCCGGGCGAGCTCATCATCATTGCGGCGCGGCCGTCGCTCGGCAAAACGGCACTGGCCATGAACATCGCGGCCTACGCCGCCACCCACGGGAAAGTGGTGGGCATGTTCTCCCTCGAGATGAGCAAGGAGTCGCTGCTGATCCGGCTGCTGTGCTCCGAAGCCCGCGTGGACAGCCACAAGCTCCGCACCGGCTTTTCCAGCAAAGAGGACTGGGGCAAAATATCGCGCGCGCTCGGACGCCTGGCGGAGGCGCCGCTGTTTATCGAAGACGCGCCTTCTCTCAGCGTGCTCCAGATCCGCGCCAAGGCCCGCCAGCTCAAGAGCGAACGCGGCCTGGACCTGTTGATCGTCGATTACCTCCAACTGGCCACCGGCCATGGGCGCTTTGAGAACCGCACCCAGGAAGTCAGCTACATCTCGCGCAGCCTGAAAGCCATCGCCAAGGAACTGAGTATTCCCGTGCTGGCGCTGTCCCAGCTGAGCCGCGCCCCTGAGCAGCACGGCGGCGGCGAGCCGCAACTCCACCACCTGCGCGAATCGGGCTCCATCGAGCAGGACGCCGACGTGGTGATCTTCATCCACCGGCAAAAGCGGCCGGCGGCTGACGACGAGGAGTCCGATGCGGACGCGGGCGTTGAAACCAAGTTGGTGATCGGCAAGCAACGGAACGGTCCCACCGGCGATGTGAACGTCGTCTTTCAGAAGCGCTTTGTTCGTTTTGAGAATGGGCCGCTGGAGCGGGAGCCGGAAGGCGGAGAGTACTGAAAAGAGGGGATTCCGCGATTCTACCTCGCTGTACACCTTCACGGGCGCGGCGGACGGCTGGGCACCCTATGCCAGCCTGATCCGGGACCCGGCCGGCAATCTTTACAGCACCACCCAATATGGCGGCAACAACAGCAGCCCATGCCCCTCGGGCTCGTTTGGCTGCGGGGTGGTCTTCAAACTCGCTCCGTCGGTAAACGAGACGGTGCTGTACACCTTCACCGGCGGAGCCGATGGATACTGGCCGATCGCAGGCCTGTCGCTGGTCCAAGGCTCTTTGTACGGCACGGCCTTTGAGGGCGGACCTTTCGGTTACGGCGTCGTGTCAAGATCACGCTAAAGTGAGGGGGGCAGTGAGTTGGGTCGAACGTCGGCTGCCGCGGGAGCGAGCGCAACGCGGCCCGCAGATGCTCGCGGTTAGTTGGCGAGAGATGATTTTCGCCTCAGACGGCCCGTCTCGGGAAGATTAGCACTTCTTGATCCGCGAACTCCTTGGAGCGCGATGCCGGATCACCGTGGCGGAGTATCTTTGACCTGACACGAGACCGCCGTTCGACCACGTTCGGTGTTCTCCGGGGGTGTCTGTGACAAACCGTGTCCGCAAATTACACGTGGAAAATCACTTAAGAACGGCTTCCATCGCTAAGAGCTTCTGTTATAAATAGCGCAGTGTGACAGAAAATACGCCGGTCTCTGGACCATTTCGGAATAATCAGCGGCAGAACTCCGAAATCCTCCTTGCTAGTTCGCGGGCAGTCTCTCGATATGCTCGACGTGGAACATTTCCACCGTTCCCTTCTCCGATTCTAGATTCAATCCGAGTTGTTCCTGGAGCGCTGTGAATAGCGAAGGGCCTCGAGGATCAGGTGCCGGCGCTCCATAGCCTTCTGGCACCCCCATCTCCTTGAACATCGCGACCTGGTTTGCGTCCGGCTGCCATTCAAGTTTTAGATCGTATGTTCCCGTCAAATCCGTCTTGTCAATGACTGCTCGGCCGAGAAAGTCAGAAAGTTCATTGGCGAGGCCCGTGAGTTTAGCGTTCTGCGCTATCAACAAACCACGGCGTAAGATTACTATCGACCGTCGGCCATGGCTGGAACTGCCTAAATTTTTGGTTCGATTAACTGCATTCTGTATAAAAGGATCGCCCATATCCGGGTCAGAGTCGTGCACTTCCTTAAGCCTTGGTCCATCCTTCGCGGTGGTAAGCGCGTAGACCGAAGCCTCTTGCGTGTCACGTCGCATGACAAGATGGAATCTTTCGGCCAACAAGGATTGGAGCATCAGATTAAGCTGGTCCGGTTTCGCGGAACTTTCCGGCTTGGCGACGATGTCAAACAGATCGGATTTCATCCAGTCCGGGCCGCCCGAAATTTGGTGGCCCTTGATCGCGTACGCGTATTGGATCAGCTGGTTCACAGTCATGTTAGCTGCGGTCAATTCGCCGTCGGGCTGAACGTCGAACCACCGGCGGTGATCCGTCGAGTTACTGGGCTTGATGGATGCCACGGCGAACCGCGGCTGCCCAACCGTGGATTGCGCTTGGCTGTCCTCTACCATGAGTGAGCCAATTGCTATTGGAGCGATCATCGCTACGCTTCCACCAACAGCCAGCAACAGCTTTCTGGCGAGCGTCAAGTTTTGTCCGATGTGCTGCGCCAGGATGTTATGAACTCGTTTCTTCAGATCTGAACTGGTTATTCCAGAAACACAAATAATCGGCGACTCCAAGTAATGCTTGCAAACATTGAGGATCGCTTCGGCGTAGACCCGAGGTTCACCACCCATCCGCAAAACATCTTCATCGCAGGCTCGCTCTCGCTCCTCTACCAGCCGGCCGCCAATCCACCATATCAATGGATGAAACCAAAAGATCGCCTCAGTTATCATGTGAAGCGCAGCAAACAGGTTGTCCCGGCGGCGGACATGGCACAATTCGTGCGCAAGCACGGCCTCTGTTTGCGATGGGGTCAGGGATTTGAGGATATCAACGGGCAAGAGCAGGATGGGTCTCCACAACCCGATCACACCTGGTTCCAGCAAGCCCGGACAAGATCGGACCTCAACTGTCGCCGGAATGTCAATTGGAGTGCTGGAACGCACAGCGGCGCGGATGCGCAGCCACCCGCGAAACCGTATCAGCACTAAGACCGCAAATCCACACGCCCACACGCCAAGCACCGCTATTGGGATCCAATCAACCGCGCTTTGAGTATGGGGTGCCAACGACAGCGTATTGGGAAACGGCTGGGTGATTTGCACCATGGCTAACGAAACATCTTGTGTCGTGATGCTCTTTGCTGACGAAGGCCACTCCAGGTGGTTGCCGAGACTCATTAACAGGGAGAAAGGGAGTAAGAACTTGAGGGACGCGCTGAGCCACAACCAATATCGGATCTGAGCGCGATTCTTGCGGAACGCGATTGTAAACAGTCCTGCCGCGATGGCAAATACTGTTGATTGCCAGAGATGATTGATCCATGGGCTGATCATTTCGATTCACCCCTCCCTTTCATTTTTCGTTGCAGCTCCAAATTCTTGATCGTCTTCTCCAACTCGCGAACATCGTCTAGTGTCAGCTTTCCAGCTTCGGCCAACTGCGCCATCATGGGTTGTGCCCGCCCTCCGAAGAAACTCAGAATCTCGTCGAGGAGCCGGTGGCGTGCCACGTCTCTGGGCACGGTCGGCTCAAAAATATGGGCGTTGCTGATCTTCCGGACTCGGCGCACTGCTTTCTTCCGCTCCAACCGGTACACGGTGGTCTGGACAGTGGTGTAAGCAGGCCGGGGCGCCGGAAAAGACTCCTGGATCTCCCGAATGGATGCCTTCCCCTGGGTCCACAGGACTTCGAGGATTTGGAGTTCGAGCTTGGTTAATTTTTGTCGGGCCATGTGCCTCCTACTATGCTCCGTCTAAAACTACTACATGATAGTAGATTGTCAAGAGAAATCTTTTGCGACCTTGGAGGGCGATGGGTAGCCCGCTCGAAAGCTGGTCTACACACTCGCGGATTACTCCTGCCTAGTCGGCCACTGCGAGAGTGAAGACAGCGGCCAAGAAGCGGTAACCGTCATCGGGCAGGGCGGCACCAACCGCCCCGCGCAGTCCTTTGTGCTCATTGGAAGAGGGAACAGTTCTCGTCAGAATGCGGGCTGGCGATTCACCCCGCCCAAAGAACTCGCGACAGGCCGTGAGGCGCACGTCCATAGGACTGCCGTGCGCTCGCACAATCCGGTCGGGACTTCTGCCTTAAGAAGATCCTGCCTGCCCTTACCAGAGTTCAAAGGTGGGGGTATGATGTTGGGTTCTTATCGGTCACGCGCCCCGGTGCGAAACGTGGAAGGACACCCGAATCTCGGTCGTGCGAGGTCGGCTCTTGTCAATGTCGCCCACTCAATCGCCAAAGAGCGGGTAGCCACGGAACGCTTCTGTGCCGTGGGCCTTCACGTAACGAAGCGGATGCCAAGATGAGGAATTCCGCACGTCGTCGACTGCGTGTCTCGGCCCCGATATTCTTTATGACGGTCGATCTGCGCCGCATCATCGCTCCCGTCTCGGCTCGGAATGCGCGGGAAAAGCCCACGGCACACAAACCGTGCCGTGGCTACCAACTTGGGGTCCTCTAAGCTTCGACATCTCGCGCTCATGCCGCCCTTCGAGGGCTCACTTGCCTGCGGATCACTCGTCCGTTAGAATTCTCAGCCAGCCTCAAGTTGTAAATCGACTGGAGGTTAAGCCAAAACTGTGCGGTAGTGCCAAGATAACGCCCCAACCGGAGCGCGGTATCGGCCGTGATCCCGCGCCGGCCGCGAACAATATCGTTCAGACGCGTCGCGGGAACGTGAAGGTCCTTGGCGAGGGCATTTACACTCATGCCCAAAGGTTGCAGAACGTCGTCCCGAAGTGTTCGGCCGGGTTGAAACTCGGCCAGAAGTTCAGTTGCAGTCATAGCTCACTCCTAGCTCATTTCTAGTGGTAATCCACGATCTCGACGTCGTAGGCGTCACCCTGCCTCCATTGGAAGCAAATCCGCCACTGATCATTGATGCGAATACTGTACTTTCCCTGCCGGTCTCCGTGAAGCGCCTCCAGCCGATTCCCAGGCAGGGCCAAGTCCCGCAAGTTTGTTGCGGAATCGATTTGCTGCAGTTTCCTTATTGCTTGCTTGGCAAAAGCTCCGCAAAGCCTTCGAAGGCCGCAGCTCCCTATAAAGCTGTTCGGCCTCTTTCGAACGGAAGCGCTTGACGACGTGTGGCCTGTCGCAGTAAACTGATAGATTATTGAATGGATGGTTTTGAACCTCGGCTCGCCGGGGAGGGCGGGCATGTCATGCGGAACGCGTTCATATACCAGGAACCCGGATCAGGGTACCCCTATATGTTGTGTTTCGCAGGCCGGTCTTAAAGTGCTCAATTAGAGCTCCGCCCAAAGCCAACAAGTTTCTTAGAATCAGTTAGTAAGGAGGACCACTAGAAATTTTGGCATCATTTTGAGACCATTGGATCATGTCGAAGCGATTTGCAATCAGTGGATTGAAGTCAAAATAACGCCAGATTGACACCCCCCGGGGGCCCCCTTATCCAAAGCCAAGAAGTCATTTATTATCAACAAAACATGGCCAAAAAGGGGGCTAGACCAAAGCCAAGCAAGTCCTTTATCATCAACAAAATAGAGGCTACACCCAAAGCCAAATTTCGGGCAACGGTCGCCGGCTTCAAATGAATAAACCCTTTGCAATCAGCGAGGTGATGAGAGCGGGGAAAAGCCAAAAGCCACCCCAAAGCCACCAAATCGGTCCACTATCCCTTGTGGTGTGCAAAGTTTATGTTGACGCTTCGGTGCAGCTCAAGCGACCGTGGAACGCTGGTAAAGGAACTGAAAGAACTCTTTCCCTTCACGCAGTCGCCGGATCATCATCTGACGGCTCTGCAGCATCTCGCCCAGCATTTCGGCGATCTTGCGGGGCCGGAAATAGAAGCGCCGGTAAAGGGTCTCGAGCGCTTGAAAGATCTCACTATGAGACAGTTTGGGATAATGCAGCGGAGCTATTTGCAGCCCGTGGGCGTCCACCCATTCGGCCCGTTCCTGGTCGAGCCAGCCATTCTCGAGCGCCTGCCTATAGAGCTCGGTGCCCGGGTACGGCGCTGCCAGTGAAACCTGGATGGTATGCGGATTGGTCTCGAGGGCGAAGCGGATGGTCTCCTGCAGAGTCTCAGGGGTCTCGCCCGGCAAGCCCACAATGAAGGTGCCATGGATGGTGATGCCAAGATCGTGGCAATCGCGAGTGAATCGGCGGGCGATATCAACCCTAATTCCCTTCTTGATGTTGTTGAGGATCTGCTGGTTTCCGCTTTCGTAACCCACCAGCAGCAGCCGCAGGCCGTTCTCTTTCAGGACTTGAAGCGTCCGGCGCGCCACGTTGGCTTTGGCGTTGCACGACCAGGTGACCCCGAGCTTGCCGAGCCCGCGTGCGATCGCCTCGGCGCGCGGCAGGTCGTCCGTGAAGGTATCATCGTCGAAAAAGAATTCCCCGACCTGCGGAAAATAACGGTGGGCGAGCGCGATCTCCTCGACAACACTGGCCGGCGTGCGAGTCCGATAACGGTGGCCCCCGACGGTTTGCGGCCACAGGCAGAAGGTGCATTGGGACCGGCAGCCGCGTCCTGTATAAAGCGAAAGGTAAGGGTGTTTCAGGTAGCCGATGAAGTAGTCCTCCACGCGCAGATCGCGCTTGTAGACTTCGGTGACGAACGGCAGTTCGTCCATATTCTGCAGCAACGGCCTCGGAGGGTTGTGAATAAGCGCGCCGGAGGCGGAGCGGAAGGTCAGACCCGCGATTTGAGCGAGCGGACGGCCGTCCGCCACCTCCTTGATGGTAAAGTCGAACTCTTTGCCGCAAACGAAGTCCACCGCCGGCGACGCCTTCAGGCTGCTTTCTGGACTCACCGCCACGGCGGCGCCCACCAGGCCGATCTTGATTCGGGGATTCGCCTCTCGAAAAGCCTCGGCCACCTTGAGGTCCGAAGCCAAGGAGGGCGTTGACGTGTGCATCACCAGGAGTTCGTAGCGGGGCGCCAAGGGCAACACGTCTCGAAGACGCAAGCCCGCCGGGGGCGCGTCGACAAGCTTGCTTCCCGAGACGAGCGCCGCTGGTTGGGCCAGCCAGGTGGGATACCAGAACGACCGCACCTCGCGCCGCGCCTGGTAGCGCGAGCCCGCCCCGCCGTCGAAGCCTTCAAAGGAGGGCGGGTGCAGGAAGAGAGTCTTCATGGCAAGGTCTCCGTTCGGATCAACCCGGGTACGGCTGCGAATGGGGCCGCTCCGTCGCGTTGCCGTTTCTAGCGCCCCAAACGGTATACTACGGTCTGACCGGGGCCGGAAGCAAACTTATGGGCAGGAGGGGTATTTCCTGCGAACCTTCCCGGGCTGCGGGCCGCGAAGCCAGGCCGCTGGATTCAACAGAGGGATTCCGGTGTGGAACACCGTACGATGGCTGGTCCTGGCGGGAGCGGCGGCGCCGCTTGCTTACTATGCGGCGGCCATCGCCTGTGCGCTAGTCTACTTCAGTAAGCCTAATCCCGAGGCGCCCGGCTTTGGTCCGCCGGTGAGTGTGCTGAAGCCGATGCGGGGTCTGAACCGGGAAACCTACCGCAACCTCGCCAGCTTCTGCCGCCAGCAATACTCGCGCTACGAGCTGCTCTTTGGCGTCGATGACGCTCGAGATCCGGCGGTTCCTATTATTCATGATTTGATGGCCGAGTTTCCCGACTTGCCGATCCGGCTCTTGGCTGGGACTCCGGCGGTCGGATCCAACAACAAGGTCGCCAAGCTGTGCCGGCTGGCTGGCGAAGCGTCTTACGACTTGCTGGTCGCCAGCGACGGTGATATTCGCGTGCCGCCCGATTATCTGCGGCGCGTCGTCGCGCCCTTTGCGGACTCGCGCGTGGGAGCCGTGACCTGCCTTTACCGGGGACTGGCGGAGTCTGGCCTGTGGTCGCAACTTGAGGATGTAGCCCTCACCTCGAGTTTTCTCCCCGGAGTGCTGGTAGCTCGAAAATTGGGGGTGAAGTTCGCGCTCGGCGCCACCATGGGCGTTCGCCGCCAAGCCCTGGCTGGTATTGGAGGGTTCGAGTCTCTCGCTGACGTGGCCGCCGACGATCATGAACTCGGCAACCGGATTGCCGCTCGTGGTTCTCAGGTGGAGCTTGCCCGCACCGTCGTCGAAACGGAGTGCGGTTCGCGAAGTTTCGCTGAATACTGGCAACACCAATTGCGCTGGGCCGTCGTCACGCGGGAATCGCAACCGCGAGGTCACCTCGGATTCCTCTTCGCGCAAGGCCTGCCTTGGGCCATGGCCGTGGTGGCCCTGGCGCCCTGGCGCATATCCGCAGGTTTCGTGGTTGCCTATGTGGCGCTGCGCCTGGGCGTCGCCTTCACCGTTGCAGTCTGGGGTCTCGGCGACCCTGTGGTCCGCAGAAAGGGGTGGCTGGTGCTTCTCGCTGACGCGCTGGGGTTCGTCGTCTGGCTCGCCAGCTTGGGCGCGAGCCGAGTGGTATGGCAAGGTTCGGTCTACGATGTAAGAAAAGGGATCTTGATGCCTGTCAACATCAACGAACGGGGAGCCGGAGCAAAACCCGGTTTCCATCCCTGAAGCGGGATCGCGGCCTACCAGGATCGCCTCTTAACAGGGCGATGTTTCTTCTGGTACTCCTCGATCTCCTGGTCGGGGACCGTGGCGTGACGGGGAAAGGGCTGCTCGGCGGTCTCGGCGCCGAGGGCACGCTGCAGCATCTGGTAGCAAAGGTCGGCGGCGTCCTGATAGGGAACGCGGTTCCCCGCGAAGGCCTGGTTGAGGATCGTGAGCGTAAACTCGCGGCTTTCGGACCGGGTGTCGAGAACGCGGTAGCAGTATTCCCTTCCGCGCGGCTTCAGTTGAAAACCCATGTATTGAATTTGCATAGTTCTGCTCACCTTTTGGCGGGTTGGATCACGCTCCGCCGCGGTTGGCGAGTGCGGCGGAGCGTGAGGCTTGACTTGAGATTAGACTTTCGTAACTTGCTCAGCCTGCAAGCCCTTGGGGCCCTTGGTGACCAGGAATTCCACGGCCTCGCCCTCGGCGAGTGACCTGAAGCCCTCCGACTGAATTGCGGAGTGATGCACGAAGACGTCACCGCCGGAAGAGCGCTGGATGAATCCGTAACCCTTCGCGTCGTTGAACCATTTCACCGTGCCTTGTTCTTTTTCCATAATGTTTCGTGTTCCTTCAATATTTGAGATGTGCTGTTCCGTCTTCGCAACCACACGCCAAAGACGCAAAAAAGCCACAAAATCCAAGATCTTGTGGCCTCCCCGCAACTGGTTTACGGTCACAAAAACTGATCAGCAAAACTAGTATACACGACTTATCCCCCTTTGTATAGCATTAATTTGAACATCACAATTTGAACTTAAGATTTCCGAAAATGGGACGCCTCTCTCGGTCATAGGCCGGGGCGCGAAACGTCCTTCTCTGACGTCGCCTCCTGGGAGGCTGAACTCCTCTGCGATTGCCATTTCGCCTGAGCCTCTGCCAGCACTTCCTGCAGCCCGTCTCGAATTTCGTCCTGCTGTTTTGCGGTGAGCTTGCGGCCTGCCACCGTCAGGTAGAACACATCGATCGCTCTCTGACCCTCGGTATCGATCAGCGCCACTTCGATGTTGCACCGCAGCTTCGCCAGGGTGGAGCTCACGTCGAAGAGCAGGCCCGGCCGGTCAGCCGTGACCAGCTCGATCAAGCTGGCGTGTTTGGAGCTCGAATCGTCAAAGCGCACCTGGGTGGGTACGGCGACCTTGGGCGGACGGAACGAATCCCGGCGGGCGGCCACCTCCTCTACGATGGTTTCGAGGGTCACCTTGTTGGCGAGCGCGTCCATGAGGCTCTGCTCGAACCGCACCACCTCCGAAGGGTTCAGATCCAGGGTGCGGTGGAGGTCGTGGAAGGCGAAAGTATCGAGCACAATGCCCTGCGCGTTCGAGAAGGCTTCGGCCTTGACGATGTTCATGCCCCAGGAGGCCAGGAACCCGGTCACGGTGGTGAAAAGCAGCGGGCGGTCGCGGGTGATGAGCGTGAGATCCCAGGAAGAGGACCGCCGCTCCAGCCGGACCTGCGCCGGCGAGCGGTCGAGGTTCTTGGCCATGACCAGATGTTCGATGATCTCTCCGAGGGCGTGCACGGCCAGATACCGCTGAGGAAAACCGGCGAGAAAGGCATGCAGTTCGGACGGCTGGTCCGTGGGCTTGTCAGTGGACAGGGCTCCATCGATGTCGAGAGCCGCGTCCTCAGCGGTGGAGAGGCGCTCGTCATCGAGACTGCGCGCGAGGTCGTTGGCCGTGGAGACGTAGAGCTGCCATAAGGCGTCCGCCTTCCACGGCGTCAGCGCCTCCGGATTGACGGCCTTGATGTCGGCATAAGTCAGCAGCGTGAGCATCTTCAGGCGTTCGGAAGAGCCCACCTTGCGGGCGAACTCGCGGATGGTGGCCGGATCCAGAATATCGCGACGCAGCAGCGTGGACGACATGTCCAGATGGTGGGAGATCAGGAACAGAACCGTCCGGTCTTCATCCCGCGACGTGCCGAGACGCGCCAGAACTCGGCGGGCGGCCTCCAGGCTGCCCCTGACGTGATCGGACTCGCTCGAGCCCTTGCCAAGATCGTGCAGAAGGAGGGCCAGGAAGAGGAGGTCGGCGCGCTCGATCTCACGAAGGAGCGCGGCAAAGCGAGGCTCAATCCGGCGCAGATTATGGTCTGGGGCGCCTTCGGTGGGCGCGCGGGCGTATTTCAGCGCTTCCAGGTCATGCAGGACTTGGATGGTGAGGAAGGTGTGCTCGTCGACGGTATAGCGATGGTAGAAGTCGCGAGTCAGGAGCGCGTCGATGGTCTTGAACTCCGGCACCAGGACCGAAAGCAGTTCGAGCCGGTGCATGGCGCGCAGCGCCTGGGCAGCGTGCGGCATGACCAGGATCTCTTGCAGGCTGAGACCCGCGTCCGGAACCTCTCGCAGGGCCGGCTCCACCCGGGAAATGGCTTCGGTCACGGCGCGTTCGGCCTCGGAACTCAGTCGCAGGCCGTGCCGGGCGACCATTTCAAAAAGCCGGAGCAAAACGCCGGCGTCCGCGGCGGCGGGTTGTTTCAGGAAGATCCGGCCACCGATCACGGAGAAGTCCGCGTTCGACAGGCGCGATCTCCAGTCCTCAAAAACCCCATAAAGCGAGCGCCCCGAACGCGTGGTCTCATCCAGCAGCCGCGATGCCAGCGCCTCAATCAACCGGGCGTGCCGGAAGTAACCCCTCATCCAGTCGGTCGCGGTTATCGATCCGCCGCCGCCGAAGCCCACTCCTTGCTGGGCGGCCTGCTCCTGCAACTCATAGGTCAGGTGAT
>DATDGR010000091.1:0-27589 GCA_036521995.1 Terriglobia bacterium
GGACTTGCTTCATGATCTGCTGGATCTGTTGCAGATTCTTCATGGTTTTGTCTCCCTGAGGTCCTCAACCTCCAACCAGACGCATTCGAATCGCTGCTCGAAAGCCCGCACGAGGGTGTCGTTCTGCGCACGCTGCCGAGCTCCCGCAGGCACGGGCTTGGGCTCCGCCTCCCTCTCATGCAGAGTAACACGAATGCTTACGGCCTCACCGAGCACTTGAGCGCAGGCCTGGCGGAGAGCCTCCTGGTTCTCCTTGTTGTTGAGGACGTCCGCCCAAAAGCTGCCCGAGTTCTGCCTTGAATAGACGAAGTGAGCTACGCCGTTTTCGTAGCGCCAGCCCACCACGTGCTCGAGGCAGCTGCTGACGAACTTCTTGGACTGGTCAAACAGCACCTTCTTGACCTCGGCGAACCTTGGATCGTCGAGCGCGCCGCGTAGGCCGGTTTTCTCGCCTTCCGAGGCCGACAGGGGACTCAGGCTCGCTTGAGGATAGCCTCCGCGCTGGCTGGCCGAACCCGCGGGAGGTCCGGAAGTGGCCTCGTTGTTACGGGGAGAGCCCGAGGGAGCGGAGGCGACCGACGCTCGTGGCGGAGCCACTGCAACGCTGATTCTGGCGGGATGACTCGCCGGCTGGCCAGGCGTCTGGCTGGATGCGTGCTCCGGTTGCCTTACCGTCGCCGTACCGGGTGCGGCCGAAACTGGATTCGGGACCGGAGCCCGCATGGCGGGCACGCCGGCCGTCGGCTCCCGAAGCTGGTCCTTAAGCTGGGCCAGGAGCCCTTCGAGTGAGGTGAGCCGGCGCGCATGTACCAGCTTTAGCAAGGCCAGCTCCAAATGAAACCGAGGCTCGAGCGAGTAGCGTACCTCATTCTGGGCGCGCAGCAGAATCTGAAAAAAGCGCAACCAGTCTTCCTCCGCCAGCACCGTCGAGAGCCGCGCCAAGGTCGCCCGAGCGGCGCTCGGGACTTCCAGTAGCGGGCTGTCGGCACCGGCGCTCCGGGCAATCACGAGGTTGCGAACGAACCGCGTCAGGTCGCTCAGAAAAGGTGCCGGTTCCAGGCCCTCGCTAGCCAGGCGCTGCAACTGGCCGAGAACGCGCTCGGCGTCGGCCGCGACAATGGCTTCAACTGTCTCAGCCAGGAATTTTCCGGGGACAATTCCAAGCAGCCGCTGAGTCTCTGCCTCCGTGAGCTTCTCGCCACACCCCGCGATGACTTGGTCCAGCAGGGAAAGGGCATCGCGCAGGCTCCCGGCCGCGGCCTCAGCGATCACCGCCAGCGATCCCTCATCGGTCTCGATCTTCTCGGTCGCGCAGATCTCCTGGAGCCTCGTCACCACTTCTGCGTAGTCGAGCAGGCGGAAGGCGAAATGCTGGCAACGCGACTGGATGGTGGAGGGCAATTTTTGCGCTTCCGTCGTTGCCAGGATAAACAGGCAACGGGGCGGCGGTTCCTCCAGTGTCTTCAGGAGGGCGTTGAACGCCTCCGTGGTGAGCATGTGTGCTTCATCGATGATGAAAATCTTGTACCGGTCGCGGGCCGGAAGGTAGCGCGCCGTCTCCCGCAACTCGCGGATCTCGTCGATACCGCGGTTCGAAGCTGCGTCGATCTCGATCACGTCCACGGAGTTGCTGGCGGTGATGTCGCGGCAGGAAGCGCACACTCCGCAAGGGGTTACGGTGGGCCCGTGGACACAATTAAGCGCTTTAGCGAGGATGCGGGCGCTAGTGGTCTTGCCCACTCCGCGCGCGCCGGAGAAGATGTAACCGTGGGCCACACGGTCGTGCAGGATGGCATTCTTCAGGGTATCGGTCGCCGTCCGTTGTCCGACAATCCCGTCGAACGTCTGCGGCCGGTACTTGCGGGCAATCACCTGGTAGGACATCGTGACTTTGGAAGTTGGATTCTAGATTTGGAACCAGCCATTACACAGCCAAGACAGGAGCGGACGCCCTTCCGTCCAAAATCCACGGTCTCAATTCAATCCAAAATCACCTGAGCGCCAGACTTCGGGTTTCTGCGGCACACGGAGAGGCTCGCTACCGTTGCTTCCTTCCGGACCTGGCGGGGTTCACAAGCATCCGTCGCACAGAACCCGAAGCCTGACATATGGCCTTGCGGATTTCCTATCCTAACGCGCTTTTCATTTTAACACGCGCTTAACATCCCCGTCCAGGCACGTCCAAAACGGGGCTTCGGTCAGCCCAGCGGACCGCGAAGGTGCAAGATTGCATCTCTCGCTTCAGAGGAACCTCGCAATTCGTGAATCAGGTTCGGCCCCATCGAGATTGTCGCAGGAGGAGTAAGAGCGCAAATACCGCGGTCGCCGCCGGACTTGAATAAGTTCGACGTGCCACTGCGCGGGGCGAGGGCGCTTCCACGTTTCTCTTGCTAGCGTCGCGGGCGCTTCGGCCAGCTCGGCCATCCGGGGCGGCCTTTCGTTGACCGTCCGGAGACCTCTGGAAGACTTTTCCCTCCGCCGGGCCGGGGAATTCTCATTGACCGGAAGGTACTCGTCAGAGAGAGTCCGTTTGGATTGTTGAAGATTCCCGCTTCGTTCCCATTGAGGCCCCTTGAGCGGCTTCAGGAAGCTGGGGGGCCTCCGTGACCGGGAAATTCGGAAAACCACGGCCAGCCGGCCCGGAAGCCGCGATTGCGCCAGCTGTCGGGCCGGTAGTCCGACTGGCTCCGGGCTGTCCTGGGAATCGGGGGCTAAGCCAGAATCGCGCAGCCGTTAACCCTTCTTTTTTCTCCCTCCCCGCAGATAGGCGTCTGTCCTGGCCAGCCAGTCCGCGCGAGGCGGGTAGAAGATGTCGAAGTCGAGAGTATCCTCGAGGGCCTCAGCCTGATGAGGCATGTTCGGGGGGATGCACAACACCTCGCCGGACCTTAGCACGATGTCCCGGCCGTCGATGGTGAATTTGAGCGCGCCCTCCACGATGTAGCTGATCTGTTCGTTTTCATGGTGATGCAGCGGCACCACGAATCCCTTGCGCAGGATGATGCGCGACAGCATCATCTTCTCGCCGACGATCAACTGGCGCTCAAACAGGGGGTTCAGTTGTTCGACGTCAACGTCTTTCCAGCGAAAATGCTTCAACATCGTCTCACCCGGCCTCGTCTCGATGCTGGTACTCGCCACCGCGCACGTTCACATCATAGCTGAGAAGGTCAACTCACCGCACGAAACGTGTAGAACCCACTCCGTGCAGCAACAGCTTTACACGACCGACCGTGACTTGCGATGCGGATTGGCTTCCCTTACTATCGCGGATAGGGCTGGGCCCACGTTTCCGGCAGGAGGTGCTATGAAAGGCCAAATGAGTCGACGTGAGTTGATCCGAGGTCTCGGGACTGCGGCGGTGGGTCTCTACTTGCGTCCGTTCGCATCGCTTGCGCACACTCTCTCCAATGCGACCGCGCCCACGGCTCCGGTGGCGGTGGCCAGGTGTTCCGGTTACGGACCCGGAGTACAGACGACACTCGCCACCGTGTTCGATCAGCTTGGAGGCCTGCAGCGCTTGGTGAGGGGAAAAACGGTGGCGATCAAACTCAACCTCACGGGCGAGCCTTCGGACAAGGTGCGGGGAATGCCCCGGGAACTGACACACTGGGTGCATCCGGCTGTTGTTGGGGCGACCGTCAGTCTGCTCGGCCAGGCCGGGGCGCGGCGCATCCGGTTGCTGGAAAGCACGCTGAGTCCGTCGGGGTCGTTCGAGGAGTTCGTGTCCAAGGCCAACTGGAACCCGCGCGACTTCTCGAGCGCCGCGAGCGGCGTGGAGTTCGAGGACACAAACTACGCGGGGCAGGCCGGGAAGTACACCCGGCTTACGGTTCCGGGCGGCGGGATGCTCTTCAAGGCTTATGACGTGAACCATTCCTATGCAGACTGCGACATATATGTCTCGCTCGCCAAGTTGAAGGAGCACGCCACCGCCGGAGTTACGCTCTCCATGAAGAATTCCTTTGGCATTCCGCCCTGCACGATCTATGGAGAAGGTGCGGGAGTGAATGAACCTTCCAAGCTGGTACGGGGCTCACGTTCGATGCTTCATGACGGTAGCCGTCAGCCCTCGAAGACTGCCTTTCCCGAGAACGATCCCAACTCTCCCCGCGATCCGGGATATCGCGTGCCTCGCGTCACTGTGGACCTCGCCATGGCGCGTCCCATCCACCTGGCCGTGATCGACGGGATCGCGACCGTCGCCGGCGGAGAGGGTCCCTGGGTGAGCCGCTGCCGGCCCTTGCACGCTGGACTGCTGATTGCGGGCACGAATTGCGTGACTGTGGACGCGGTCTCCACGGCTCTCATGGGTTTTGACCCCACGGCCGACCGGGGTACCGCTCCCTTCGAAGGATGCGACAGCACGCTGAAGCTCGCCGAGCGGCTCGGGATTGGTACTCGCGACTTGAGCCGGATCGAAGTGATTGGGGTGCCCGTCTCCAAGGCGAAGATCAGTTTCCGAAGCGCCTGATCCACCGCGATTGCGGAGCCGCGCGCCGGACCTTGCCCGTCTTACTCCGCTTCATGGCACGACCGGCCGGATTGGCAATGGTCCGGCTCCGCCGTCTGGCCGTCAGGTCCCAGACAGTTCTGGGTGTGCAGACACCAGAAGATGCCGCTCGACGACATCCGAATGTCCCAGCCCGGTTCGTCATCGTGGAGGAACATCTCTTTCGACCGCAGGCGGCGGCAAACTTGCGCCACTTGAGTTTGTTCTGCGTCCATAAGAACTCCTTCAGGCCGGATCACTCGACGTCACGCGTTATTGGCCGCTCGTAGAACAGCACGTTTCACCGCCACGCGGGCCAGTGTCACCTTGTAAGCATTATGGCTGAGGGGCGTGGCTTTCTGGACCGCAGCCTGCCCGGCCTGATCCGCCACTTCATCGCTCACCGTCTTGCCCGCGAGTGCCTGTTCGGCCTCGGGCGACGGCCACGGAACGGGCGCTACCTGCCCGAGCACCACGCGGGCGCTTGATATCGTGTGGCCGTCCATGCGGAGCACGACGGAAGCCGTAGCCAGCGGCCAGTCCAAACCGGCCCGCTGCCTGAATTCGTAGAAGGCGCTGCGGCCCTTCGGTGGTGGCACGACGACCTCCGTGATTACTTCGCTAGGCTCGATTGCATGCTCGCGTTCGCCCTCTGCCTGCGGGGTCATAAAGAACTTCTCCATCGGCAGCTCCCGCGAGCCCTTCGGCCCCAGTAAGCGCAGCTTGGCATCGAGCGCGATCAGCATGGGGCCCAAGTTCGAAGGACTCACGAAGTAGGCCGGCCCGGCGTTGCCCAGAATGGCGTGGTATCGATTCTCTCCGCCCGGTACCAGCGACTTTCCTTCGTACATGGCCAGCAAACCGAACCCGGAGCGGTAATACCAGCAGCGCGGACGTTGGCACAGGTTTCCGCCCACCGTGCCAACGTTGCGAATCTGCGGTCCGCCGATCTGCTCCACAGACTGAGTGAGGCCCGGATAATGCCGGCGCACATCCGCGTTCGCGGCCAGCTCCTCGATCGTAACCATGGCGCCGATGCGCAGTCCCTGCCCGGACCTGTAATCGAGTCCCCGCAGGTCGTGAGCGTTGCCGAGACTCACCACCCGGCCCGGACTCGAGATCGAATCTTTCATCAAAGCCAGCAGATCGCTCCCGCCGGCCAGCACCTCGGAGTTCTTCGGGCCGGAGGCTAGCAGCTTGACCGCTTCTTTTGCGCTCGCTGGTTTGGCGTACTCAAAGGCTTCCATTTAGGCCATTGCTCCTTTCCCGGCCAGCGCGGCCAGAACCTTGTCAGGCGTGATGGGTATGGTTGGCACACGGACGCCGATGGCGTTGGCCACGGCGTTTGAGATGGCGGCGCCCGGCGAGACGGTGGGCGGCTCGGCCACTCCGATTGGCCCGCGCTCGTCGTAGCCTGGGCCGGTCATGAGGTGAACCACCAGATCGCCGACATCGCCGATGGTGGCGAGCCGGTAAAACTCCATGTTGGGATTCAGGGTCCGGCCCGTCTGCGAGTCGAGAACTTTCTCTTCGAACAGAGAATAGGTGATTCCCATGATCAGGGCGCCCAGCACCTGGCTTTCACATGTCTTGGAGTCGATGACCAGACCACAGTCCTGCACCGCCACCATGCGGTTGATTCGCACCAGGCCCGTTTCTGTGTCCACGGAGACGTCGGCGATCTGCACGCCGCCCACGCCACTCGAAGTCAGATTACAATCACCCGGATTTTTACCCGTCGCCTCGATCGGCTTGGTGCGAAGCTTGGCGCACGCCTGTTTCCAGGTGAGAGAATTGGTTGGGCTGCCCTTGACCCGTATTTGACCATTGACAGCTTCGAGTTGGTCTGCGGAGGACCCCAGGGCGGGGGCCACCGCGGCGAAGAGCGCATCGCGCGCGTCCACCGCACCGCGCCGCGTGGACGATGAGACGCCGCCCACCGTGGTGCTGCCGCCCGAAGCGCCAGAATAGGGGTAGTGGCTGTCGCCGATCTGGACATCGATAGCCTCGACGGGCAGGCCTAGCGTCTCCGCCGCCACAATGGCAATCACCGTGCGAGTGCCGACGCCAAGGTCCTGCGTGCCGCACTTCACCTCGACGGAGCCGTCCGGATGAATGCCCACATCGCAGGTGCTGTTGTGGCCGCGCCCTCCCCAGGTGTGAAGGGAGACACCGAGGCCGCGCTTCACCGGGCCGTTTCCGGCCTGCCCGCGCGGGTGCCAGTACTTCTTCCATTCGGCCAGCTCGGCCGCTATGGGGAACTCATCACGGTAGATCTTGCGCAGGCCCTCCGGCGCCAGGTCGATGTTCTTGGTCAGGAATTCGATAGGGTCCATGTTGAGCTTGGCGGCCAGGTCATCGAGCGCCCCCATGGTCAGCACAGCCGCCTGCGGGTGATTGGGCGCGCGCCAGGCGCGAGCGCCTCCAGTGTTGGTGGAGACGGCCGTGTAATGCTTCTTCTGATTGGGAACGCTCAGCACGTAAGGCAGCGGCGGAACGCCAGCGCCGGCCACGCCGCCCGTGCCCCAGGCGTCAGACTCCCAGGCCGTGAGCGTCCCGTCCTTGGTGGCGGCCACGCGGATCTTGCCGTAGAGGGAGGGGCGCGTACCGGCCACTTCCAGCTCGGCGGCACGTTCCAGCATGATCTTGACCGGCTTCCCGCCTGTATCTTTCGAGAGCCGGGCGCATTCGACGCCCCAGCGGTCAACCTGGAACTTGCTGCCGAAGCCGCCGCCCATGTTCTGACAGATCAGCTCGACGTTCGGCGCCTTCAGGCCCAGGATCTCGGCGTACTGGCCGGGGTTGGTGGAAACGCCTTGCGTGGACTGCCAGATCTTGAGGTTCTGATCGTCCAGGAAGTGGGTGACTTGGCCATGGGCTTCCAGGCAGCAGTGGGCGATCACGGGTGTGCCGTAGAATCCTTCGCTCACCACGGAGCCGGCGTCCTGAAAGGCCTTGTCCGGTTCACCCTTGGTTTCATCGACCGTCGGCTTGGTCCGCTGGGCCTGCTTGGCGGCATCGAGGTCCGCGTCGGCGACAAAAGGCGGAAGCAATTCGTACTCCACCTTCACCTTGCGGGCCGCGTCTTCGGCGATCTCTTCGCTGACGGCGGCGATGGCCACGATCTCGTCACCTTCCCATTGGACCTCGGTTCCGGGCTTCTGCACGACCCGAACACCCTTTACGCCAAGGAGCTTCTCCGCCTCTGAGGTGTCAATAGAGGTTATGCGGGCGTGCGCGTGGGGCGAGCGCAGGACTTTGCCGAATAGCAGCGCGGGCGGGTTGACGTCGTAAGTGTACTTTGCCCGGCCGCTCGCCTTGGCAGGACCGTCAACGCGGCTGATGGGCTTGCCGATCAGTTTGCGCTCGCTGGCCTCCGGCCAGTCATACTTGCACGGCGTGGTCGCCATAACTCTTCTCCTTGTGCGGCGTTGGGAGTTCGGAGCCGGGAGTGGAGGAAAGGGGGTAGGGATGAGCCCCTAGTGGCCATCGAATCGCCCCGACTCGGGGAGCGCGATGCTCTATTTTCAATAACATGACGGGTTCGTTTCCCCAAAAACAGTCGAAAGTTCAAAGGCAAAAAACTTTCTTGCCGAGACGCGCTGGTGCCCAGCCTCTCTTGCTAACCCCACTTGGTCCTCGGCTGCACGTTTCCCGGGGTCTTTTGGCTCGAAATAGGAGTACTCTTGGGGTTCGTTTTGCACCCTCTCTGAAGCCCGGTGCTTTGTTTTCAATAACATGACGGATTCGTTTCCTCAAAAAGCATCATTTTCGAGCTTTTCACTCTCCTCGGCCCTAGCCGCTGGCCCCCGCCTTCATGGCCTTGGCCGCCTGAAGTACCGCCGCCTTCTGACCGTGATAAGTGCCACAGCGGCAAAGGTTTCCGCCCAGCCCCCGCTCGATGTCGGCGAGCTTCGGGTCGGGGGTATGCTTCAGCAAGGCGGTGGACGCCATCACGAAGCCTGGGGTGCAGAAACCACACTGCTGGGCGTCGTGATCGACGAAAGCCTGCATTACTGGGCTCAGCTTGCCCTCGGCGGCCAAGCCCTCCACGGTGGTGATCTCGTGCTCCCCGGCTTCGACCGATGCCTCGATGGCCAGGATGCTGCAGGCATAAATGGGCTTGCCGTTCAGCATGACCGTACAGGCGCCGCAGGTGCCACGATCGCAAACGCGTTTGGCGCCCGTAAGGTCCAAGTCATTCCGCAGGGCGTCGAGCAAGGTCACTCGCGGCTCAAGCTTGACGGCATGCGGCTTGCCGTTGATGCGCAGGGTGAAAGGGACTGCGCCGGGTCCGAGGACCTTGTCGGAGGCTTCCGGCGGGGCGGCCTCGAGCAGTCCTCCGCCGGCGAGCAAGCTGCCGGAGACCGCAACACCCGCTCCGCGCAGGAAGTCGCGCCGTGAAACCCCTGGCTCAGTCGTGGCTTCGCACTTGGACTTGGGCGGCTTGGTCTTGTTTCGTTTCATAGGCATGCTCCAGTGAAGGGGTGTGTGGCAGAAAGGGAGTCGGGACTCAGTACTTGTGTTCGCACTCTGGGCAGCTCCAAACGTCGAATCACTTGCGCAAGAGGAAATTATAGCACCATGTAATACGATGAACTGTATTCGAGCAAGGTTTTGTACGTCTAAATCGGGGTCTGAGGGACCGACGTCAGCTTTGGCGGCTGAATAAAGTCGGCGAAGGCCGAGTCCATTCAAGGTAACATTGGAGCCGGGCACACTTCAGCAAGGTTGTGCACCTGCGTGGCGGGAAGCGAAAGATCCTTGTGAAAGCTGAGGAACGAGTGCAAGTCGACCGGCCGGGCGCTGCGGCGGGACGGGTCGTCCCGAGCTTTGGCGAGCGGTTCCGCTGGAGCCTCGGTTACCTCTGGACCACCGAGGTCCATGCCTATGCTTTTTCCATCGCCGCCAACGCCTTGTTAGCTTTCTTTCCGTTCACGCTCCTGCTCATCACCATTTGTCATTCGTGGCTGAGATGGCAGGGCGCATACGACATGATTGTCACGCTTCTGCGCGCCAATCTGCCCACCGGAGCGGATTTTGTGATTCGCAATCTGGCGGTGGTGGTGCGGGCGCGCCGCCAGGTCCAGGTAGTGTCGGTACTGCTGCTGTTTGTGACCAGTTCCGGGGTCTTCTTGCCGCTGGAGGTGGCCCTTAACAAAGTCTGGGGCATCCGGCGTGACCGCAGCTATCTCGGCAATGTCGCCGTCTCAGTCATGCTGACCGTCGGGGTGGCCTTGATGGCATTTGGGTCGGTTGCGCTCGGGGCGGTGACGGCGTCGATGTTCCCGGGGGCGCTGGACCGGCTGCCGTGGCCTTTGCTTGGTATAGTGCTGACACGGGCCACGCTCGAGACGATTTCGGTACCGCTGATGATCGGCATATTTTTCGCCACTTATTACGCCCTGCCGCATGGCAAGGTTCCCCTGGAGCGGGTGTTCCCCGCCGCCGTGTGTGCGGCCCTCCTGACCGAAGCTGTCCGGTTCGCCTTTGCCTGGTTACTTCCCTGGTTCCACTTCCCTGAGGTCTATGGGCCCTTTGCTGTTTCGGCTACGCTCCTGATCTGGGCCTTTATAGGATCGCTGATCCTTCTTTGGGGAGCCTCCTTTTTTGCTTGTGGGCACGAGCTGGACGGCCTGAGGCAGACCGATTCGCTGGCGGCGCGAGGCCGCATCCTGAGGTTGGAGCTCTGATGCAGGTGCAATCGGAGCTGATGAGCCTCCCGCAGACCTTGGGGGAGATGTTTACCAGGGCCCGTCCGGACTACGAGCGGGCTGTGCGGGGAATCCGTTGGGGAGAGGTGCCGGTTTACGTGCTAGGCAGCGCCGGCACTCTCCCGGCTGGACTTGTGGCTGGCTACGCGGTGGAGGGGCTTCTCGGCTATCCCGTGGTGGTGCGGGAGGTGTCATCCTTCCTCTCTTATGCGCTCGGCACGGTGCGCAGCGGTTCTCTAGTCGTGGCCATTTCGAGCGGGACTTCTGCAGAGCCCGACGTGCTCGAGGTCGTCGAAGCAGTCCAGGCGGCACGCAAGCTGGGCGCGCAGGTGCTGGCGGTGACTTATGAGTCGTCGCCTCTCTGCCGGGCGGCCGACCGCCTGTTTGCGCTCCCGGACGTGGCTGGGGCCCCGGCCACGGGCCTAGCCGAAGCATGCCTCGAGCACGCGGCGGTTGCCTACCTGACGCTTATCGCCGCGCGGCTATTCAAACGCCCTAATGCATCGCTCGACCGGCTGGAGAAAGACTGGCGCGAGCTGCCGCGTCATCTCGATTGGATCGTGAGCCAACTGCCGGCTGCCGTGCGTTCCTTCGCGGCGGAGTTGCGGTCTTCACGCAGGATCTACTTTGCGGGCGGCGGCCTCTATCATCCGGCAGCACTGCGGGCGGCCAATTTGGCCCCGCGCGAAGATTGCGTTCTCGGTATCGACCTCGCAGGTTTGCGTTCGGATAGGGCCCTTACCTCAGATGCGGCCGTGGTGTTTCTCTCCGGTTCGCGAGGCCGGATGCGTAAGGAGGCAGCCGATCTTGCTACTGCGCTTAAGGCCCGCGGCACCGCCTGCGTGGCCGTGACTGACAGTAACGATCATGACCTCATCCGCGCTGCGCGCCTCGCGCTGCTTCTGCCTGACCTGGCTGAGTTGCCAGGTTCAATCCTGGCGCTCGCAGTGGGCGGCTGGGTGGCCCGCGAGATGGTTCAGCACCCGCGCACCACTCGCGCGGCAAGGCGATCCGCTTCCGTGTCCTCAGAGCAACAGGCGCATTGACGGCTGAGTGACCTGCCGGAGACCCAGCACCCATCCGGGAAAACTGATACGAGTTTCTGCTTGACAGTTGTATTCAGCGTTCTAGTATCATCTGGTGTTTAGCTAGGTCTGTAATTACTGTGTTGGTTAAGACCTGGTGGAGCCATGAATATCGGCCGAAAAATTCGAACATTGCGTGAGGGGAAGGGCCTTTCACAGGGTGATGTCGAGAGACGCTCGGGCTTGTTACGGTCATACATTTCACGGGTCGAAGGTGGTTACACGGCCCCTTCCCTGACCACGCTCGAGAAGTTCGCCAAGGCTCTCGAGGTGGAACCTTACCAACTTCTACTCAATCGCGGCGGGCATGTGCGTTCCATCGCGTTGCCCTCGCATCCCGAGATGTCGCGGTCGGCTTCGCGGCTGGTCCGCGTTTACGAAGGTCTGTCGGCAGGGAACCGCCGGCTCCTGATCTCGATCGCCTCCAAGCTGGCCAGGAGCTAACTTCGACCCCAAACTGTTGCCGTCGATTCCGCCCATTTGGTCCCCCCGTTTCCTGGGCAACCCAGAGTTGGAGGCGCGGGTGAGGCTCCCGAGTCGCGTTCTTTCCGGCAGCTCTTTCCACTTACTGCGGTGTTAGCAAGAATCCATGCTGCTGCTTGTTGAACGTACCGTAGCCAACGATTTGCCCCGCGTCATTGATGCTGTAAGCCGTATTGAGCACCCAACCCAAGCCCGCCGGAATCAGCTTGTTAAGATCGCGTATCTTGCCGCCGCTGAAAACGAAGGCGTGCGTCGATAAGTCGGTTAGGTTGAAAGTTGACTGGCCGACCACAACCCCGGAACTGTTGATGCCGAAACCATAGCTGTAGGGGCCTTCGATCGTACCGAGGTCCTGCATCCCGACGCCTTCGAAGATGAAGGCGTGCGCCCCAAAGTTGCCCTTCGTGTAAGCCTGGCCGGTAATCTGCCCTTGGTCGTTGATGGCAAAGGCCTGGCTCCAGTCCCCACCTAGAGTGCCGAGTTCCCTCATGTGGCCGTGGCTCCAAAGGAAAGCAAGAAAATTGCCTTGAGCATTATAGGACCAGCCCACCACTTCGCCGGCGTTGTTGACGGCTTCGCCTGTGTTCCAGTACTGAGGACCGTGCGCGCCCAAGGTGCCCAGGTCGATCAGCGTTCCATTGGTGAACAGGTAGGGGTGGATCTCGCCGTTGGCAGTAGAAGAAGCGCCCACCACTTGTCCGGAATCATTGATTCCTTCCGCGTCGCTGTAACTGCCGGCCAGCGTGCCTACGCTGATCATTTGGCTGCCGTTGTACAGGAAGCCCCGATAGCTGCCACTGGCGAGCGTGGAATATCCGGCCACCTCGCCGGACGCATTGATCGCGAGACCGATGGCCGAGGTTCCGCCCAGCGTTCCGAGGTTGTAGATCTTGCCGCCGGTGTAGAGAAAGGCGTCGCTGATTTTATTGCCGGACGCGTACGCGTACCCGGTGATCTCGCCGATGGTATTGATGCCCCGTGCGCCGCTCGAATTGCCTCCGAGCGTGCCGAGATCGGTGATCGTGTAGCTTTGGGCGGCGCAAACCGCCGGGAGAAGTCCAACTGCGAGCAGCATGAATGTGGGTCGCGCGACGCCCTTAAATCGTGATGCTTTCATGTCAGGTCCTTTCGCAAGATTCTCCGGTGAGGCCCATGGCGCCCATTCGCCGGACATCGAGCATTGTTTCACGGCGGCGCTCGTCTGTTTGTCAAAGGAATGTCAATTTCTTGTTGCGTGCAGGATCTTCACGGACGGTGCAGATCGCGGGGTTCCAGCGGATGCGGTAACAGCAAAGGTCCTGACCGGGCGGACATTGCTGAGCGTCAATGAAGGACAGACATCACGCTACGTTGAAGCCCTTTCCAGCGCTTGCCGGTCCCAGTTTCCAAGGACAGCGCCGGTCTGGTAGGTGCTTTCCAAGAATTCCAACAACCGAGCCTCGGGAGAATCTGCTTTCGCCACTTCGTCGTACATCAGGAAGAACTCCGACAATGCCGGGCTGTAAAAGGCAGCTTCCGGGCGCACAACGCTTTCCCGGAAACCCGGCGGCTCGGGCGCGGCATAGCAATAGAAGGCAGCGTCGGGAATAACGCCCCCTCCGGGCCAGAAACCCGCGCTGATCACCTCGTGCGAATAGGCCTCGCGTGTGATGGGGTCGGCACCGGGCCGTTCGGGCGCCCGCCGGCCGCTGAACCGAGTCACAGCCAGATCAAAGCTTCCCCAGAAGAAGTGGACAGGGCTGCACTTGCCGATAAAGCCTCCCCGGAATTGCTTGAAAACCTTATCCACCGACATCAGAACGCGCCAGAACCGATGCGCGTATTCAGGATCATAAGAGGCATGAACCTGATCCTTTTCAAATGGGATGGGGTCAGGAATCTCAACGGGCACGGGCCAGATGTGGATTTGGATGCGGAGAGACTCCAGCGTCCCCATGATCTCATGGTAGAAACTGACGACGGATCGGGGAGTCAGGGCAAGCGTCCGGGTTTCCCCTTGGCTGGTTTGAATGCGCAGCGCGTGATCCATGAAGTCGAACTCGATCTCGAAGACCCCCTGCTCGTAAGGAATGGGCGACGTGGTAAGGCCACGGGCGCTCACGTAGAGCGTGGACTGCCACCAATGGTTCCAATAAGGGCTCAGCGCCAAACGGACCTTACCGACAATTTGGGTCCACATGTGAAGCGTGGCGCAGGTTTCTCGCCACTCACTGAGAGGCAGCGCCGGCCAAGCATGAACGTCGGGTTGAGGATCGAGAGCGCTCATCCGAGATTCCTTTCCACGATCTTGGGCGAGGAGCTGGTTTCGAGATGCCGCTTGAGCTCCTATGCCCCAAACAGAATTTCGTCAATATAGCACCACCGCCAGTGCTCTCCCGGCTCAAAGGACCGGATGACAGGATGGTGGGTCTCGTGAAAATGCCGCGTCGCATGTTTGTTCTTCGAGGAGTCGCAGCAGCCCACGTGACCACACGAGAGGCATAGGCGCAGGTGGACCCAATCGTCTCCGATCTCCAGGCATTCCTTGCAACCATTCCCACTCGGATGAACCTCGTGGGCCTTCTTCATGTGCGCGCACTGGCTGTTCATGATCACCCTCGATGGATAACATGTGCCCGCCGGCCCCTGGCCCAGCCGAGGGCATTTACGATTCTTCGCCTTCCGCCTTAGCCCGGCCTTACCCTCGGCAGCAGAAGCGGCGACCAACCTGCGCAACCTCGCGTCAGGTGATTCCAAGCTGTTGTTGCATCTCCTCCAGAGTTACACCTTTGGTCTCCGGATAAAAGAACAGAACCACAAAGAACTGCAGCACCATCATGATCGAGAAAAATACGAACGGGTAGGCGCCGGAGGACGCCGCCATCAAAGGAAACAGGCCGGAGATGAGAGCGTTCATGAACCAGTGTGAGAGACTGCCCAGGCTCTGTCCTTTCGCCCTCACCTGGTTGGGGAACACTTCGCCGATGAACACCCAGATCACGGCGCCCTGGGAAAAGGCGAAGGAGGCAATGAAGCCGACCAGTAGCCAGGCCAGGGCTCCTCGGTGTGCGCCGGTGAAAAAGACGGCAGCCACGCCGGCAAGGCTGGCGGCAGTGCCTACCGAGCCGACAAGAAGCAGCGTCTTGCGGCCCAGTTTATCAATGACGGACATGGCGATGAGCGTGAACAAGAGGTTGGTGGCGCCAATGGCCACGGCCTGCAAGTCGCCGGACACCTTGCTGAAGCCGGCGCTCGCGAAGATGTCGTTGAGATAATACAGAATGGCGTTGATGCCGGAGAGTTGGTTGAACGTGCCGATTGAAACCGCCAGGAAAATCGGGAAGATGTATTTCAGATTGAGAGAGCCCCGGGCCCAGTTCCAGTTGAACAAGTGGTCTTGCGCAGCGTGTTCGAGGTCGATAGACCGAATGATCTCCTGCAGGTCCCGCGCGTAATTCTCGTCTCCGGTCATCCGGAGCACTTCTCGCGCTTCATCGATGCGCCGTTTCTTGACCAGCCAGCGCGGGCTGCGCGCGATGTTGAAGAGCATCACCAGAAACAGCGCCGCCGGGACCGCCGGGACGCCTAGTTTCCAGCGCCATTCGATGCCCCCGAAACCCATGAGCCCAACGACGTAGTTGGAGAAATAGGCGAGCAGGATCCCCACCACGATGTTGATCTGGAACGAGCCCACCAGCCGGCCGCGCCACTTGGCCGGGGCGATCTCTGCGATGTACATCGGTCCCAGCACCGAGGATCCGCCGATCCCGAGGCCTCCCAAGAAGCGCGCCACTACCAGCGGATACCAGCCCCAGGCAAAGGCGCAGCCGAGTGATGAGACCAGATAGAGCACGGCCATGAGGCGCAGGCTGTCACGCCGGCCCCAGCGATCGCCCAGAAATCCCGCCGTCATGGCTCCGATGATCGTGCCCCAGAGCGCAATGGACACCGTCAGCCCCAGAGAGCTGGGCGTGAGAGAGTAAGTCGCGGTCAGAGCCCGGGTGGTTCCGGAAATCACCGCTGTGTCGAACCCGAACAGGAGGCCGCCTAAAGCAGCCACCACCGTACTCTTCACCAAGTACGCGTTCAGCTTCATGGGTCCACCTAACGAACGAATGATCTGCGCCGTCGTTTTGTAGGCGTCACCGCGGCGCACGCTGCCCGCAATCCCATGTTGGGCGCCCTAGAATCTAACACAGTTTCGTTTGGGGGTGGGCGTGAATGCTGGCAGCGAAGAAAAGGGGCGGCCCGAAAGCCGCCCGCTAGCTGATGCTCCCATTCGTCAGGTCGTTACTTTGCGGAGCTGCCGCCTGCGCCGGTCTGGCTGAAGACCAGAGCCTTCGTCCAGCCGTACACTTCGATTTGTGTCAGCACGTGCGCGGGGCCGGCGTCGTTGTAATGAACCTCCGTGTCGCTGCTCTTTTGGGGCTGATCAACCAGTTCGACAGGCGATTTGGCCACCAGGTTTCCGTTCTGATAAAACCCAGCTTCGGGTGTGCCGGAATCGGTCAGGAGGCTCACCTTGTATTTGCCGGGTTCCAGTGTTGACCCGTTAGGCAGCTGGCTAGCCTCCACCAGCTCCACATCCGCGGGCTTTTGACCCGAGTGATCCGATTTGGAACCCGGGAACTTGGCCGACAACACGCCGGTAGCCAGCAGAACTGCTACCGCCGTGGCGAAGATAGACTTTGAGACTGTACGCACCATCTCGTGGTTTCCTTTCTCCTTTTGATTTGACGTACGCTTCTGGGTTTGAATTGCGGGCGTACAGATTGACTGCTAAGACCGCCGGTTCCGTCACGCCGACAGCGCAACGCACCCGGCGGCTTAAGTAGACCTTCTGCACTCAAGGCGCAACACAAACCCCAACGACGTCGCTCTTTCGCACGCATCTGCGCTGCCAACGCGGGCGCAGGTGCCATGAATAGCGGGCTATCTTGTCTTTGATGAGTGAGCTACGTGGATGCCAGTGTGCCTTCGGCTCCCTTTTTGATCAGGGAACGATTGGGGTTTTCGTGGCGAAATGTCGGCGGCGCGTCGAAATATCGGCGCTGGCTTCCTAGATTAGTTTTGTATCGTTCGGGTGCCGAGCCGATTTCTACCTGGAAGGGTTGGTGTAACTATTGTTTATCGCAATCATCTGTTGTAACGTATGTCGTGAGGACGTGATTATGCACACCATAACGAAAACCCCGAATTTACGGGAAATGCCTGAGCACGACACAGAAAAACTTCGGAGGAGGAGAACATGCTTCGCAAACTGATGTCGACAAGTAACGACTTTTCGCTGACGGTCCTGCGTCTGGTGACCGGTGTGGTCTTCTTTGCGCACGGCGCACAGAAGGCACTCGGCTGGTTCGGAGGCTACGGTTTCAAAGGCACCATGGGCTTCTTCACCCAAGGAATGCACCTGCCTGTCCCGCTGGCGTTTCTGGCGATCATGGCGGAGTTCCTGGGAGGCCTTGGTCTGATCGTCGGTCTGCTCAGTCGTGTGGCCGCTTTTGGCATCTCCGTGAACATGGTGGTCGCCCTCCTTCTGGTCCACCTGCCGAACGGCCTTTTCATGAACTGGGGTGGCAATCAAAAAGGTGAGGGCTTCGAGTTCCATCTCCTGGCTATCGCCATCGGACTCACCATCATGGCCAAAGGGGCGGGCGCGCTCTCGCTCGACCGCGCTCTCAGCAGGTCTTCCTCGTAAAGTGCTTACCGCCGCATTGTTTTGAGATGCCCCCTCATTCCTGTGACGAGCGAGCCTGCTTCGCTCGTCACGGGCGGCCTTGGGGCTGGTCTCGGGGAGCCGGAGGCGTTCCATGCCCAGCAAGATTCTGCGCGAAATCAAGCCATCGAAGCCATTCCAGACACTGCAGCAAAAGGCCTTCCTAAATCTGGTTCGCACTGCGGACGCCCTGACCCGAAGCTCGGAGCAGCTTCTCAGGCCGCACGGCCTGACATTTACGCAATACAACGTCTTGCGCATCCTGCGCGGGGCCGGCGAGGCTGGGGCCAGTTGCAGCCAGATCGGCGAACGGATGATTACGACCGAGCCTGACGTCACCCGCCTTCTCGACCGCCTGGAGAGGTGCCGCTGGATCCGCCGCGAACGCGGGACGATCGACCGGCGCCGCGTCACCACCCGGATCACGCCCCAAGGGCGGAAGCTGCTCAAGCGCCTCGACGAGCCGGTTCGGCGGCTCCACCAGCGGCAGTTCGCCACGCTGAGCCGGCCGGAGATCGAGCTTATGATCGCAAAACTTGAAGCGGTAAGAGCAGGTCTGGCAACACCCTCGCGCCGGGCTCGGTGATGCCAGCCTCTGGCTTCCGCCAACTGAGCTTCGCTTTGACCGGGGGCCGAGGCGGTGGCGTCGGGACTGTTTCCGCATCCTGGGTCTTGCAAGGCCGGAGGGCAGCCCTCCCTCCGGAAGCCATTCTCATTGACCGGTAACTTCAGTGGCCCATTTTGTATCAGATTGATTCTAAATAACCTCTCAGGTTTGTTTGTCAGGCCCAGGCTCCTTAACCGATACAAGGCCACAACGGAACCCTTTCCAGATCTCTACCTCGTCTTGTCAAAGGGCGCGCCCGGCTTCAAAAGTAAACCTTTTCCTTTCATAGAGATGCTGGGCTGTCGCCCATTTCAAAGATGGAACTCCCTTTTTTTCTGTGAGATGCCGGGCTCATTCGCACGGATTTGGTGTGGATCGCCCGATCACCCTCACTCGTAGCGCAAGGCTATCACCGGATCGACTCTGGTCGCCCGCCGAGCCGGGATGTAGCTGGCCAGCAAGGCTACGATCACCAGCAGCAGGGCGGCCCCGGCAAAAGTCAGCGGGTCCGTGGACCTGATGCCATAAACGTAGCCGGCCATGACACGGCTCAGGCCCAATGCAACCACTAGACCGATACCCACTCCAAACATGGCGACGCCCAGGCCCTCCCGCAGCACCAGCCTGAGCACCTCGCGGCGCCCGGCGCCGAGCGCAATACGAATGGCCATCTCTTGCCTGCGCCGGCTCACCGTATAGGACATTACGCCGAAGATTCCCACGGCAGAGAGCACCAGGGCGACGGCAGCGAAAATCCAAACTAAGGTCATGGGGAAGCGGAGGGCGCCGTAGGTTTGCGCCACCATGTCGCTTAGCATCCTGACGTCGTTCAGCGGCTGCTCCTTGTCGAGGGCCAGCACGGCATCGCGCACGGCGGGTACCACGCTCATAGGCGGGACGGCGGTTCGAATGTCCAGATACACGGCTGGCACGGGGTGTTGCTCGAAAGGCACGTAGACATCTGCACGGGGCTCCCAGAGATCGTAGCCTCGACGGTCCTTCACTACACCCACGATCTCCAGAGATTGGGCGGTGCCGGCGCTTTGGCCCGAATAGACTCGCGCCAGGATGGTGACATGGCTGCCCACAGGATTTGAGCGAGGCCAGTAACGGCGCGCCACGATTTCGCTGATCATGGCCACCGGCGTCGTGCCCTCGGTGTCGCTCTCCGAAAACTCGCGCCCCGCCACCAAGGCAATTCCCATGGCGCTAAAATCTCCTGGCGTAACCACGTTGAAACCGGCTGTGGGCTCCTGTCCCGGCGCCGCCGGCGGCTGGCCTTCGGGCTGAAAAAAAACATCGGAACCCGGTTGTTCAATCCCGGCCGACTTTACCCCCGGCGTGCTGCTCACACGCTGAAGTAATTGCCGAAAGAAGAGCGTCTGTTGGGTGGCGGAAGCGTACTTGTAATGCGGCAAAGAAATCTCCATGGTCACGACGTTGGTAGGATCTATTCCCAGGTCGACATCCACAAGCCGCAGAAACGTCCGGATCAGCAGGCCGGCGCCGGTAAGAAGGACCAGAGCCAGGGCCATCTCAGAAACCACCAGGCTGTTGCGCAGACGGCGCCGCCCAGACTCGGTGGTGGTATTCACTCCGCCTTCCTTCAGGGACTCGTTGAGGTCGGTTTTTGATGCCGCCAAGGCGGGCGCCAAGCCGAAGATGATGCCCGTCGCCAACGTAATTCCCAGGCTGAAGACCAACACGCGCCAATCGACGTCGATCACGCTGGCGTTGGGCACACTAAACCGATGATAACGAGTGAGCTCCAGTGTCAGCAGGCGATCGCCCGCGTAGGCGAGCAGGAGCCCCAACCCACCCCCGATCGCCGCCAGCAGCACGCTTTCGGTGAGCAACTGGGTGACAAGCCGCCGGCGAGTCGCGCCGATGGCCACACGGATAGCGACTTCGCGTCTTCGGCCCGTAGCGCGCGCCAACAGGAGGTTGGCGACATTGGCGCAGGCGATGAGCAGCACCAACAGCACCGCTCCCGATATAATCAGCAGCGGCGTTTGCATCTGGCGATGATAGGCGTCGTGCAGGGGTTCAACTTTGATGCCCCACCCTTTGTTGGCGTCGGGATACTCTTCCGCCAGATTTTCGGCCAGCGTGTCCATCGCCGCCTGGGCCTGCTCCACGCTCACCCCGGGCTGCAGCCTCGCCTGCGTCTGCAGATCGCGGGAAGTGCTACGGCCAGCCTCGCTCACCTCTTCGGGCGGGAGCGCCAGCGGCACAAACACGTCCATTTCCTGATCCCAAGTGAAGCGAAAGGTTGCCGGCATCACGCCCACGATGGTGTAACGCCTCTCGTCGAGGTCGATGGTCCTGCCCAAAATGGCGGGGTCGGAACCGTAACGCCTCTTCCACAACCCGTGGCCAATGATGGCGGCCTGGTCGTGGCCTGGCTGCATTTCATCCGAGGTGAAAAACCGTCCCATGAGCGGCTGCACCCCGAACATTGGCAGGAGCCCGACGGACGCCTTGATGCCATTTACGCTCTCCGGCCGATTGCCTTCGGTGATGTTGAACCCGGACCACCGGCAGTAACCGACCTCCTGGAAAACCTGCTTTTCTTTAGCGATGTCCGCGATATTGGGGGCTGAAACGCCGGTTTGAATGTAGCCTTCGCCCTTCTGGTTCCTCCACTGGCCGAGACCCACGAGCTGCTCCGGATCGGGATACGGCAAGGGGCGAAGAATTACGGCGTCCACAAGGCTGAAGATAGCAGTGTTAGCGCCAATTCCCAACGCCAGGGTTAAAGCGGCAACGATCGTGAAGCCGGGGTTCTTGGCCAGCACTCGCAGACCATAGCGGAGGTCCTGCAGCAAGTTTCCCATCACTTACCTCGAAGCCAGCTCCGGCAGCTCGCTATCTACAGTCAACCAGCGTCCGCTGGGCGCTGTCAAGCGCAGGTGCGTCCTCTGATGGCGAAGGCCGCGGGTCTCGCTACTTCTTCCCGTGCTCGCCGAACCAACCCTCGACGTACATGATCTTCGCGACCTGGTGGCTGGGGCGTGCGCTCAAACCGTGGGGCTCACCCGGGAATCTGACTAAGGCAGCTTCCACCTTGCGTAGCTTGAGCGCCTCGTAGTACTGCTCCGCCTCTTCGATCGGCGTGCGATAATCCTCTTCACCGGTCATGAGCAGGGTCGGTGTGGTCACTTTGTCCACGAAAGAGAGAACTGAGCGCTTCACGTACTGGTCCACGTTCTGCCACGGCGGGCCCGGGAACCAGTAGCGTGTGCCGAACGAGGGCAGATCCGAAGTGAGCACCCAGCTATACCAGTTGATGACAGGATAAAGGCTGGCGGCGGCGCGGAAACGCGTAGTGCGATCGATCATCCAGCAGGTGAGCACTCCTCCGCCGGAGCCGCCGGTGACGAAGAGACGATCGGGGTCGATGTAGCCTTTGGCGATCAGCGCGTCTACGCCCGAATTCAGATCGTAGAAATCGTCGCCCGGGTAGGCGTGGTGAATGAGGTTGCCGAACTCTTCGCCGTAGCTGGTGCTGCCGCGCGGGTTGACGTAGGCCACCACGTAGCCTTTCGCGGCCCAGGCCTGCTTGATGGTGTCGAAGCGGTCGCCGTAATTGGCGAAAGGCCCGCCATGGATCTCGAGGATCAGCGGATACTTCGCGGCCGGATCAAAGTCCGGAGGCTTCACGATCCAGCCTTGAATCTTGCGATGGTCCACCGAAGAGTTGAACCAGAACTCCTCCACCGGCCCCAGCTTCTTCTGGGTAAAGAGTTGCTGATTGAGTGTTGTCAACACGCTGAGCTTGGGATCGGAAAACCGGCCGGCGGCCACATCTCCCGGATCGGACGGCGTGTCGTACGTGACCGCGAAGAGCCCATCCTTTGCCACCGTGAACGACGCCCCGCCGCTGTAGCTCGACCCGCCGCTGCCGAGATGACCGGCCAATTCCTTCACTGAGCCGTCAAGCGAGTAGAAGGCGAGCTTCGTGTCGCCTTGATCGTCATCCATGAAATAGACGCCGCTGCCGTCCGGAGCCCAGCGCGGTTCCTGGACATCCCGATCGAGCTCCGGAGTCGCCAGGCGCGGGTTGCTGCCATCGCGGTTCATCAGGTAAAGGTGCGTGGTCTGGTGGCCCTGATAACGATCATCAAAGCCGGTGTAAGCGATCGTCTTTCCGTCAGGTGAAATCGCCGGGGAATTGTCGGGCCCCTTGCGGTCCGTCAGCGGCTTCACGGCTCCGTCCGCCAAAGCGACTTCATACACCTCGGTGTTGAGAGGATCGTATTCATAGTCCGGGCGGAGATTAGCTGAAAAAAGCAGATACTTCCCGTCCGGGGTCCAAACGGGCGAGCCGCCGCCGCCGAAGGGCATATCGCCATGCGGAAAGTTCCCGGTGGTGAGCTGTCGCGGAGCGCCGCCGTCTGCGGCCACCACAAAGAGCTGCGTGAAACCGGGCTTGAGATAACCGCGGCCGTTGAAGCGGTAGATGAGCCGGTCATACAGTTTGGGCGGATCAGCCCACTTGGCGCCTTCGGGCGGCTTCGGCAGGGTGGCGATCTTGGGCGGCTCGGACTCGACCAGCGACGAGAAGGAAATCAGCTTGCCGTCCGGCGACCAGGCAATCTCCGCCGGCGGGTTCTCAAGGTTCGTCAGCTTGGCAGTCTGCACAGTATCCATCCAGCGGACGTAGAGTTGCGGTTTGCCGTCGCGATCCGAGATGTAGGCAATGCGCGTCCCGTCGCTCGACCATCGTGGCGAGCTGTCGCTGAAGTTCCCGGTAGTCACGGCGCGTTGGTCAGTGCCGTCCGAGTTGATGATCCACAGGTTTGACTCGCGCTTGTCCGTCATGATGTCGCTAAACTGGCGGACGTAAACGATGCGCTTGCCATCGGGAGAGATCTGCGGATCGGCGGCGTACTGAAGGTTGAATACATCCATAGGCGCGAGGCGCTCGGACTTTTCTTCAGCCAAAGCGGGGGAGAGAGAAAACGCCAGCAGGGTTGCTAAGGTCCATTGCGGTATGGTGCTGTGCAGACTGCGACGCATGTCGGTCACTCCTGTGCGAAGTCAAGGTGGCACGGAAGTCTATCGCAAGTGATCCGTGAAGAGCAAAGCTAGCCGAAAGGCAGGCGCAACCAACCGGGGCGAGGGCGTCTGACTGGAAGCGAAAGGTTGCAACGCGAGTGCGTTTCGATGGTTTCGATGGGCCCAGGTTGCGGAAGCAAGGTTGGGGCTGTAGACTAAATGTCAAGATGCTTTTGCGGGCGCAGCCTTAAAGGAGATTCCAGCATGTCACCTCCAATTCGAAGCGAATGGATCAGCGAGCGCACCGGACCCGTGAAGACGCAGATGCACTACGCACGCCAGGGCATGGTCACCGAAGAGATGGAGTACGTGGCCCGGCGTGAGAACCTCTCACCGGAAGCCGTGCGGGCCGAGGTGGCGCGAGGCCGCATGATTATCCCGGCCAACGTTCGCCACGTTGAGCTCGAACCCATGGGCATTGGCGTCGCCGCTAAATGCAAGATCAACGCCAACATCGGTAACTCGGCCACCGCCTCGAATATCGACGGCGAGGTCGAGAAGCTGCACACCGCCGTGAAGTACGGCGCCGACACGGTGATGGATCTGTCCACGGGCGGCGATATCCATCAGATTCGCGAAGCTGTGATTCGCTCAAGCCCGGTTCCCATTGGCACCGTGCCCATTTACGAGGCCATCTCCCGCGTGACCCATATCCGCGATCTCACGCCCGCGCTCATGCTGGAAGTGATCGAAGAGCAGGCCGAACAGGGCGTGGACTACATGACGATTCACGCCGGCGTTCTGCGCCAGCACATCCCGCTGACGCGCCACCGCATCACCGGGATCGTGAGCCGGGGCGGCGCCTTGATGGCGCAATGGTCGGTGGAGAACGATCAGGAAAATTTCCTCTACACCCACTTCGAGGACATCTGCAGGATCTTCCAGAAGTACGACGTCTCCTTTTCGCTCGGCGACGGTCTGCGGCCCGGAAGCTTGGCGGATGCGAGCGATCGCGCCCAGTTCGCGGAGCTCGAGACCCTGGGCGAACTGACCCGGAAGGCCTGGGAATACGACGTGCAGGTGATGATCGAAGGCCCTGGTCACATTCCCATGGACCAGATCAAGCTTCAGGTGGACAAGGAAATGGAAATCTGCCACGAAGCGCCGTTTTACACGTTGGGTCCGCTGGTCACCGACATTGCGCCCGGATACGATCACATAACGTCCGCCATCGGCGCGGCCATGATCGGCTGGCATGGTGCTTCCATGCTTTGCTACGTCACGCCCAAGGAGCACCTCGGTCTGCCCAACAAGCACGACGTGCATCAGGGGATCATCGCCTACAAGATTGCCGCGCACGCCGCTGATGTGGCTCGCCACCGTCCGGGAGCTCGCGATCGCGATGACGCGCTCAGCTATGCGCGGTTCTTGTTTGACTGGAACAAGCAGTTCGATCTTTCCCTTGATCCCGATACCGCGCGCGCCATGCACGACGAAACTCTGGCCGACGATTACTACAAGGACGCGGCCTTCTGCTCCATGTGTGGTCCGAAATTCTGTTCCATGAACACGACGCAGGTCATGGAAAAGCACCTTGGCCTTGACCAGAAGGAGCGTGAGGAGAAGTATCAGGAGTTGCTGGCAAAGGTGGAAGGGTAACTGGAACGACGGTGCTCCACTACGCGCCGAGCGAAGATCACGATTCAGAATGCCGCATCAGCGCTTTTGGGGCGCCGATTTAGAAACCAAGGGGAGACGATGGCCACTCAAGCACAAACGCAACAACCCGATCCAGCCGCGATCTTCGACGCGCTCAATGCTTACCAGCGCAGCGCGGCTCTGAAGGCCGCGATTGAGCTCGATCTTTTTACAGGCATCGGTGAAGGAAATACGGACGTGGAGTCCCTGGCCAAGCGGTGTGATGCCGCCGCGCGCGGCATCCGCATTCTGTGCGACTACCTCACCATTCAAGACTTCCTGGTCAAGCAGGATCATCGATACTCCCTGACCCCCACGTCAGGAGCCTTCCTGGACCGCCGTTCGCCTAGGTATTTGGGTACCATCGCGCGCTTTTTGAATTTGCCGGCCCTCGTCGAACGCTTTCAGGACCTGGCCACAGTGGTGCGCGCCGGCGGTGCCCTGATGAGCGAAGATGGCTCGTCTGGCGAGGCCAATGCCGATTGGGTGGAGTTCGCGCGCTCCATGGCTCCGATGCAGGCTTTCCCCGCGGAGCGGATCGCCGGTCTGCTGGCTGCGGACTCGGGCCAGCCCTGGAAAGTGCTCGATATCGCGGCCGGCCACGGCCTGTTCGGGATCGCGATCGCGCGTCACAATCCCAACGCCGAAGTTGCGGCCGTCGACTGGCCCCAAGTGCTCGAAGTGGCCCGCGAGAACGCCGAGAAAGCCGGCGTAGCGGGACGCCACCACTTGATTCAGGGGAGCGCTTTCGAGGTGGATTTCGGCACCGGTTACGACCTGGTTCTGTTGACGAATTTTCTTCACCACTTTGATCCGCAAACCAACGGCAAGCTGCTCCGCAAGGTTCATCATGCCCTCAAGCCCGGTGGCCGGGTGGTCGCGCTCGAGTTCGTCCCCAATGAGGATCGGGTTAGCCCTGCTACCGCAGCCGCTTTCAGTCTCATCATGCTGGGAAATACCAGGGCTGGCGACGCTTATACGTTCGCCGAACTGGAAGGCATGTTCGGTAACGCCGGGTTTGCGCGCAGCGAGCTTCATGCCTTGCCGCCCACTCCACAATCGGTCGTGATCTCATATAAGCAAGACGCCTGAACGCCGGTGACTGCTGCTCAAGAACAACTTCGCGAAGAGTTCAACCGCTGGGCCGAGGCCGGCCGCGGCGAGGGGATGGAGACCGACCATCTTCCCATTGTTCTGCCGATGCTCGCACGGATGGACCTCGGTCCGGATGAGACGATTCTCGACGCCGGTTGCGGCACGGGCTGGCTCTGCCGGTTGCTGGCCGAGCGAGTGCCGCAAGGCCGCGTCGTGGGCCTGGATGTCTCCGACGAAATGATCCGGCGCGCCGGCGAAAAAAGTTCGGCCTCCGCCAACGTCAGTTTCATCACGGGCGGCGTCGAATCGATTCCGCAGCCTGCGCCAGGAGAGAAAGGTCTCTACAGCCGCGTCGTCTCCGTCGAGTCTGCGTACTACTGGCCGGAACCCGTGCGAGGGTTGAGCGAGATCTTTCGTGTCCTTCGGCCCCGCGGCTCCGCCTGGGTCCTTATCAACTATTACCGCGACAATCCTTACTGCCATCAGTGGGGAGCGCTCTACGCCATACCTGCTCACCTGCTTGCCGCAAGCGATTGGGCTGGCCTGTTCAGGCGCGCCGGCTTCGCCAGTGTCGCGTATTGCCGCATTCCAGACCCCACGCCCACGCCCGAGGCCTACACGGGACGCTGGTTCCGCAACGCCAAAGAATTGCGGCGCTTTCGCGAAGAAGGCGCCTTGCTCATTCACGGAACCAAGCCCGCCATTGAGTAATTCACTCGTCGGCTGAGGGAAGGAATGGCCGCTGGGTCAATTCTTCTTGGGCCGATAGATATCGGTGGCCGTCCCGTAGAAGACCTCGGCCGCTTGCATCAAGGTTTCCGAAAGCGTCGGATGAGGATGAATGCTGAGGGCCACGTCCGCCGCCAGAGCCGACATCTCCACGGCCAGCACCCCTTCGGCGATCAGATCGCCGGCGCCGACTCCCGTAATGCCTACGCCCAGCACCCGCTCGGTCTCGGGATCGATCAGGAGCTTGGTGACGCCGTCCGTGCGATCGAGCGTCGTGGCGCGGCCGGACGCGCCCCAGGGGAAGCGCGCCACTTTGATGGGCCGATTTTCCTGGGCGGCCTGGGTTTCGGTGAGGCCGCACCACGCCACTTCGGGATCGGTAAAGACCACGGCCGGAATGGCGCGCGGTTCGAACGCCACCTTCTTCCCGTGGATAGCCTCAACGGCTAGCCTACCCTCATGGGACGCCTTGTGCGCCAGCATGGGCTCGCCGGCCACGTCGCCTACGGCGTAGATCGAAGACTCGGCGGTGCGCCGCTGCGGGTCAATCCGGATGAAGCCCTTGGCGTCCTTTTCCACCCGCGTCTTCTCCAGGCCGGGAATGGCCGAGCCGGGCTTGCGGCCCACGGCGATCAGCACTTTTTGGTACACCTGTTCCCGGCCGTCGCCGGCCGCGCCTTCAAACTTCACCTGGATGCCGTTTCGCACCTCCTTCATCCCGGCCACTTTGGTGCTCAGCATCACGTCGTGAAAAATCCTCTCAATGCGCTTGGCGAGCGGCGACACCAGGTCACGGTCGGCGCCCGGCAGCAGGCCATCCAGCATCTCCACCACAGACACCTCAGTGCCGAGCGCGGCGTAAACCGTCCCGAGTTCGAGACCGATGTAGCCGCCGCCCACCACCAGCAGCGTCTTGGGAACGTCAGCCAGATCCAGCGCGCCGGTGGAGTCCACAATCCGGGGGCTGCCGGGCAATCCCGGCAGCATAGC
>DATDGR010000092.1:0-3016 GCA_036521995.1 Terriglobia bacterium
GCTTGCCGTCCGAGCACCCGACAAAGATGTGTCCGGTGTTGCTATCCACAACCGCTCCTGTGAGCACCCCAGAGCAGACGCTAACCGACCCCGTACCTCCCCAGCTGGTATCCAAGCTGGGCGCAGGCGATCCGCCTCCGGAGCAGCCTGGGCTCAAACAGAAGACATTCTTGACCCGGAACAACACCCCGGCGTCGTTCCCTACGTACGCGACATCGTTGCCGTAATCGACGAAGGGCGAGGACAGCGTGTCGGCCGCGGAACCCAGCGACAGGTCCGTTACGGTCCCGCTGTTGGCAGCTGGCTGCGTCGTGATAAAGGTCGTAATGACCTTGGGGTTCGTTACCGTCTGCGAGTTGGTCGTGGTAACTCCATCCCCGGCAGCCACTGTGGTCCCGCCATTAAAAGCCAGCACGTGGAAGTGAGCGTTCGAGCCTCCCCCTTTTTCTACAAACGCGACCTTGGTCCCGTCTGGGGAAAGCGTGGGGGAAGTGGCGATGACTCCATCCGCGGCAGTGATGGCGTAGGACCAGAATGTCGCCGCACTCGCCACCGTATCTCCGGTGAAGTACGAGGGCCTCAGGGTATTGCAGATGCCGGTTGTGGGAACGGTTCCGCTGTACAGGTCCTGGAAGGCCACCAGGTTGGGTTGCGAAGAGCTGGCGGCAAGATTCACCGGAAATACGGCATAGTCCGGAGGAGGCGGCGTGGCGCCGGCGGTGGTAATTTTGCAGGTCGGCGCGGCAGTAATGTCAAAGGTAAATTTCGCCGGGTACATGCTAGCCGCGACACTCCCGCTCCCCAGGCTGATGCTCCAATCCGTGTGAGCTTGGCGCTCCACGATATTGGGGAAGCGCACCGGGTTGCGCGCCTGGAGAGCACTCTGCCGCTGCGCCTCCTGCCAGCTTTGGATCGCGCGGAAATCGCTTTGCAGGGCGACCATCGACCTGATCGGCCCGACGCTCGGATACAGCGCATGCGCCGTGCTCCAATCCTGCACGATGCCGTCGGCATGAGCCGTCTGCTGTGTCGGCGCCCCAGGCTGGTCCCCAGGCTGGATTCCGCTCTGAACGAGCCCGCTCGAGCAGCCGATGAGGCCGAACGCGATCAGGGCGCACACAACCAAGGGAGATGCGGAAAGCAATTTTCGCACGGTGGTTCTCCAATCGATTCAGTCCATTAGTGGGCCAAGGGCCATATTGCTAGCGGGATTCTATCAACCGGGGCGTTTGTCCCTTATTGGCACATTGGACCGCGCTTCGTCAAATGTAATAACTATCTGAGTAATATGGATTGCCGGTTGTTCGGGGGTATACCAAGCCGGGAAAGAGACCCCTGCGGGCCCGCGACCGGACACGGCAAATCCGCCTTTCGGAGTTTCTCTCCAGTGGTGGTATCATCCCGCAATCGATGTTGGTTACGCGTGCCGCGCAGGTGCGGGTTCGCACCCAGTTCACCGCGCGTTCCAGCCGGGATTAGCCCGGCGCGTAAGGAGACAAATGCCCATGAAACGCTTTCCTGCCTATACTTTCGCAGCCGGGCTCCTGTTCGCTGCGGCGTCCATTGCTGTGTCCGCCGGTCCGCTGGCTGCGGCCGATGACACCGCCGCATTCCATCAGGCGGACCATAGTTTGGCCGACGCCTTGGTCAAGGGTGACAGCAAGGCCGTCGCCGCCTTGCTCGACGACCGCTTCCAGTGGGTCGAGGCCAGCGGCAAGATCCACACCAAGGCGCAAATCCTCGAAGACCTGGCGTCGTTCGCGGCCGACAACGAAGGGGCGCTGGACGTGAGGACAGTTGACTTTCTGGGTCAGGTTGAGCGCCAGTTGGGCATGCACCACAACCAGCGATTCGCCCATCTGTGGGTGAAGAACGCCTCGGGCTGGCAGGCCTTTGTCTTCCTCAACATGCCCATTCCCGCTGAGCGACCGGACTACACCACCCCGCCCGGACCTCCCACCGAGGCCGACAAGATCTGCGACAACCCCTGCAAAACGCTGCCCTACAAGCCGGAGAACCCGGTGGAAGAGGGCGCGATGGCCACCTGGTTCCGCTTGAAGAACGATGAATGGCACCCCAACCCGGAAGATTGGGCCGCGCATACCGATGAAGCTCACGAGACGCTCACACCACGGTCGGATGTCCCGCGATTGCAGCACATCGAAGAGCTGGCCGAGCAGCGCAAACTCTATGGAGAGAACGGCGGCTCGGGAGGCTCGGCCGTCCAGTCCATGAAGATGTTTGATTTCGGCAACGTGGTGATTATGCAGGCGTTTCAAGGGCGAAATCCCACCGCCAAGCCGACCAGCTGGAACCTGCGCGTGTTTATCAACCGCGGGGATGGCTGGAAAATCGCTTTGAGCGCGCAGACCAACATTTCCTGATTGAATTCGAATTCATCCGCCCGCCGGCGGAGTGGAGGCAACCATGATATTCGAGCGGCCTCTTTCCAGCCTGCGATTCGCGGCCAAAGCGATTCTCTCGGCAAGCCTTTGCATTTCCTTTGCGGGTCTTGTCCTGTCTGGGCCCTTGCGCGCGCAGCAGTCCCCTCAGTGGAGCGCCGCCGAAAAGCCCATTGCCGACCGGATCGGCACCCTCCGTTCTTTGCCGGACGACGTGCGAGCGCGCAACACTAAGAGTCTTGCGCTGGAAATCCGGCAACTCCCGGTGACACCCAACAAGCTGCGCCTGGCCAACGGCCTGGCCAACCTCTCCACCGAAGGTGACTTCGGCCGCGACATGCTGCAAGAGGTGGCTACGACCTTGGCGGCGGCGCTACGCGAGCAGCCCCTTTCAGGCCAGCCCGGCAAACCTCCTCAGCCCTACGTCGAACTCGCCGAACTGGTGCGCTACGAGCACGTCCAAGCTTCCCTCGACGACGCGCAATATGCCGCTGCTGTGGCCAAAATCGAAGCCGACAATCGGCGCCGCGATCAGGCCAACTTCACGCTGACGGACTTGACGGGTAAACCATGGACTCTAAAGGAATTAAATGGCAAGGTCGTGGTCTTGAATT
>DATDGR010000093.1:0-14489 GCA_036521995.1 Terriglobia bacterium
CGGTTTCTTGAATAATATAATCGACCACTTTCCTCAAAACTTCAGGAGTCTTGTTCTTCAAGTCTTCCGGAGCTTCGTTGTAGACGCGCAACTGCCGGTCGGCGCCGGTTCCGTCCTCCAGAATCCGGCGGATGTAACCAATTTCCTCGCGGGAGCCGAGTTCGTCCACCACATCGTCAACGAACTCGAGATACTCCTCAGCCAGCAAGCGGAAAGGGACCTCCGTTTGTTTCCCGAAATCGATCAGCTTGCCCTCGATTCCGTAACGGGCGGCGCGCCATTTATTCTCCATGATCAGGGCGCGCCGGTAAAGCCTAAAACCCTGGTTGGCGGAGTAAAGCTTGTAAAGCTTGGCTACCGTCGCTTGGATGAGCGCGGCGATCGCCACGGTTTCATCCAGGCGCATGGGGATGTCGCACATACGAAACTCCAACGTGTTGAAGAAGGGATGCGGCCGGATGTCCCACCAGATCTTCTTGGCGTTGTCGATGCAGTGGGTCTTGACCAGAAGCTGGATGAAGTTCTCATACTCGCTGCGGCTCGGAAAGTAGTCGGGAATGTTGGTGCGCGGAAACTTGTCGAACACTTTGCAGCGATAGGACTTCAGGCCCGTGTTCATGCCCAGCCAGAAGGGAGAGTTGGTGGAGAGCGCCAGGATGTGCGGCACGAAGTAACGGGCCGCGTTCATCAAGTGGATGGCCGCTTCGCGATCTTCGACGCCGATGTGGACATGAAGCCCGAAGATGAGATTGGCCCTCGCCACCAGTTGCATATCTTCGACGATGGTGCGATAGCGCTCGTCGGGGTAGATCTCCTGGGACCGCCAGTCGGAGAACGGATGGGTGGCGGCCGCCGCCAGGCGCAGCCCGTTGGCCCTGGCCAGCGTCACCATCTCGCGGCGCAGCATGCGGATGTGCTGCTTGGCCTCCTTGATATTCCGGCAAACACCGGTGCCCACTTCCACCACCGATTGGTGCATCTCCGGCTTGACGAAATCCTCCGCCAGCAGAGTGTTGCCTTGCTCGAGGATGTGAGTCTGGACGTGCGAGCGGAGGTCACGGGTGACGGGATCGATGGTCTGGTACTCCTCCTCGATCCCGATCGTGAGCGAGATGCTCATGGCGCCTTCCTCCCCAATCCTCGCTTTTTACGACTCAACCGCCTCGATTTTCATCAGAAGCAGGCCAATTTGTCTATAACATACTGAACACAATAGTCATAACCGCAGTGGCTTCGAACGCAGGAGGTCTCTTGCGTCGATGCCGGTCTGCCGGCCTGCCCTGGAGCAGGCTCATTGACCGGTGAGCCCAAAAGTCGATTTCATATCCGATTGATTCCAAGGGACCTCCCAGGTCTGTTTGTCAGACCCGCGGCTGCGCCATCTTGTGCCCCTCCTTTCCGCGATGGACAACCCCTGGCGCCCGGCCCTGGCACGTATCATCGCTTTGCCTGCCGCCATCGCGCTGGATCGGGTTATCCACGATAGCCCTAAGTGCCGCGAGTTTTCGGGTGATCTTGGCGAGGTTACGTTTGGTTTGGGCCCGGTATCGCTCGCTCACGGCCCGCCAGTGTTGGCCTTCAGCGCGCCACCGCTGCCCCTCACGCCTGTCACCGCGCGAAAACGCCCCGCGCTGACTACCAGCTTGTTTCCGCGGATGGTTTGGGCGATCGAAGCCTCCAGGCGCTCCATGCCCCGGTCGGCACGATCCGCCCGCGCCATCGCGCGCTCGTGACGTTCAAGCTCCTTCCGATCTTTGGCCGCGCCAGTCTTCAAAGGCCTTTCCTTTCCGCCAGGCGCCCGAGACGCATTAAGCTCCCTGGACGGCCGCCTGTCCGCCCCTCAGGAAATACGACCAATGGTATTGCCGCTCGGGTTGATCGTCGCTCAGAGCCTTCTTGACGGCGAAGTCCGCCACCGTATTCACGACCCAGGCAAAGTTCTCCGGGCCCACCGAATGATAATCCGCGTCCGGGGCCGGATTCAGAAAGTCGATCGCATAAGGAACGCCATCCTGCACCGCGAACTCCACCGTGTTCATGTCGTAGCCCAAAGCGCGGCACAATTTCAGACAGTCATTCACCACGCGCCCGTGCATGGCAGGCTCGATGGGCGGTCCGTCCTTCAGGTAGCGTTCGGCGTGTGGATTCCGAGGCTCGTAGCGCATCACCCGGACCTTCTCCTGGCCAACCACGTAACAGCGGAAATACTGATCGAACTCCACGGCCCGCTGCAGGGTCATGCAAAGATCACCTGTCTGGTCATAGGCGGCGAAGAACTCGTCCCGGGAGTTCACCTTGTAGACACTTTTCCACCCGCCGCCGCTGTAGGGCTTCAGAAACGCCGGGAACCCGACATAGTCAAAGATCTCTTCCCAGTTGAGCGGGTAGATGAGATTGCGCATCGACCGGTCGGTGGTGCCGGGCGGATGCTCCTTGTGCGGCAGGATCACAGTGCGCGGGACCGCCACCCCGATCTGCTCCGCCAGCGCGTAGTTAAAGAACTTATCGTCCGCCGTCCACCAGAACGGGTTGTTGATCACGATAGTGCCGCCCAACACGGCGTTCTTGAGATAAGCCCGGTAGAAGGCGATGTCCTGGGAGATGCGGTCAATGATCACGCGGTAGCCGCTCGGCTGGTTCATGCGAATGCCGCCGGTGAGCAGAAACTCGGCCGAGACGCCGGGTACATCCATTTTGTTGATCCGGCTTACGAGCGCGCCGGGGAAAGTATTCTCCATGCCAAAAAGAACGCCGATTTTGCGTGTCATCGTACCTCGCTGTTCCCTCTTACCGGACCCCGGACATTCCCCGGGGACAACGGCATTCCAGCTAGCGGGCTGCGGAAAAATGGTTGGGACGCTCTTCCAAGGCTGCTTCGCCGGCCCCTAAGCGATCGACATTGACCCAGCGCCGGGAGGAATTAGCATTATAAGCCAGTCCGCCGCCTTGCGCGGTCTGAGCCTGACCGAGCGGGAGAACTCCCCGTCTGCGCCGCCTGGCGACCTGGGCGCTCATTCCGGTCTAGTAGGCGGCGCAAAGGACACTGTCAGCCGTTGGAGCGTATGCATTTACGGGCCGTCCCATGAGAGAGCGTTGCAGGCTCGTGGCGGCGCTGTCGCTGCAAAGGGGATTGAAAGGGTGCTGATCGAACCTGAGGAGAGGGATCTTTTCCGGTCCGCGCGTGGGGCGATCGCTTTGGGCCAGCGAGAGTGCGGAATCCGTAGGTGGCGGGTGGGGGTTGTTCCGGGCTTCCACGGCGGATCGCACTCGGGCCGATTGCTCGGGCGTGAAGCGCAGGCTCCTTTGGCCGGCTCGCAGCAGGTCTTCCCGCGTCCACCGGGCCCGCATGATGCCATCCGGCGAATGACTGCGCGGGCCGAGCAGCATGTGTCCGATCTCGTGAGCCAGGACGCAACCTAGCATGAGATACACATCCGCCTGAAGCCTGCTGGCGGCGTCGGCCGCGGAGCGGTAAAAGATCCCCGCGTACTGTCCGCCCGACCCCGTTTCGAGCGCGGCGAACCCGAGCGTTTCCGCGGGCAGGCCCCGGGCCGGCCGCTGTGCCACGATCCGCACGTAGAGCGCCGCCGGGTCGAAGGGCGGCCGGCAGGCAGCCGGATTGCCGGAAGCCTCCGGGCCGGTAAGGCAGTCGACGAAGTGCGCCTCGGGGCCCGACCTGCCGAGAATGTAGGCAGCTTCCTGCTCGGCGCGGGAGCGCACCTTCGCGGGTATCCCGGCATAGTCGAAAACCAGCACCGTGAGGCGGTCGGGTGACGAGGTTGCGGGCAGTCCGTCAGGCGCGGCGCCGGCTCCTGGGAGGCTGGCTTTCAATTTGACAGCGTCAGCCCGACCGGCATTCTGGGCCCAGGATCGGAGTGGAAACAGGAAGAGAAGGAGAAAGCTTAGGGCAGCGCCAAGCCAGAGGCTGCTCGGCACCCAACGGGCGTCTGAGGTATCCACGGGCGGAGCTCATTTCTTCCTCCGGTGTGACTCTGCCCTCCGGCGAAAGTCGCTCCTCCGGCCCGATCACAAACTATTACGTTCGACGCTGACTGTAAGTTTCCGTTAGTTGGTCGGAACGGCGAAGCATCGATAAAATGTTTTTATAGTGGAAACGGCGTGCGGATGGGTCAAGTTTTTGCGCGCCTGGGGATCTTGTTGTCTACGACGGCGAAAACCCGCTCCGGGCCTCTAGTTCCCCGGGAGGCGTGGGCCTCTGTGTTTTGTCAGTTCAATGGGTTATGCTACGGAGTCAGGGGGAGAAGAGAGACGGGGGCACGCCATGCAAAGACTCAAAGCCACGATGATGGTAGCGGTCCTCGCGGTCGCCTCAGGGCTGACAGGCCTGACCGCCTTAGCCCAAACCACTGGCACCCTGGGCAAGGTCGTAAAGCTCCAGAACGCGCAAGGCCAGAGCGTTGGGATGGCCACCCTTTCCCCGGCCGCCAGCGGAGTGCAGATTCAACTCGATCTCAGCAACCTGCCTCCGGGAGAGCACGCCATTCACGTCCACCAGGTAGCCAAGTGCGAGCCGCCTGACTTCAAATCGGCCGGCGGGCACTTCAATCCTGACGGGAAGCATCACGGTCTCGAGAATCCGGCGGGTCCGCACGCGGGGGACATGCCCAATTTCCAGGTGGCCGCTGACGGGACCGCGAATACCACCGTGACGGCTCCCAATGTGACGCTCGGGAGTGATCCGCATTCTGTCTTCAGCAACGGCGGGACGGCGCTGGTGATCCACGCCAAGGCGGACGACATGAAGAGCGACCCGGCCGGCAACGCCGGAGATCGAATTGCGTGCGGCGTAATCCAGCCCTAGAAATGAAGTTCTGATCCGATCGGAAGCGGCGCCCTGCGGCGCAGTGTAAAAGCTACTTGACGAGGCTCCATGAGTATGCTACACGAGAGTTGTGGGATTGGGCGACGATCACGGTGGACTCCGTCAGCGCATTCTCCGGGCGGGTTTTTGCACATGCGAAGAAGCTTTCGAGGGGGGCGTGCGCAAAAAAAATCGAAAAATGCACGAACGAACCCAATATCGTGTTTAGATACAGTGAATACTGTTTTCGGAATTGGACCTAACCCAGCAACATTATGAAAATAAATGACTTATGCTATAAACCCAGCAAGTCATTGAAAAATTAGCTAGTTAATTGATTCTTGAGCCTCGATTTCGCACCTCGGCGGCCAGTTTTAGCGTGTTTTCGACGATTTTGGGCAATTTTGACCGCCGTGCCGGGAAGCATTCGGAACGGGGGAAGGTCGACCCTAACGACGGCGATTTAGAGCTCTTAGCACGCGCAGCGCATTGCACTTCACCCTTAACGGTCGTGGGCTGTATGGCGAGGGGTGTGGGCTAGGGGAAGGACGGTGATATGGCAGCGTCGGTCTGGAAAGGCTACCTGACATTCGGGCTCATCTCGATTCCCATCCGGCTGTTCTCGGCGGCGCGGAGCGAGACCATCCACTTCAATCAGCTTCACACCGTTTGCCACACACGGATCAAGCAGCCGCAGTACTGCCCCACCTGCCAGCGGCAAGTGGAGCGGTCCGAGATCGTGAAGGGCTACGAGTACGAGAAGGACCAGTACGTGCTGGTGGAGGAAGAGGAGATCAAGAAAATCGCGCCGCCTTCCGCGCGCACCATGGAGATCCAGGAATTCGTGGACCTCAAGGATATCGACCCGCTCTATTACGAGACGTCGTATGTCGCCGTGCCAGAGGATCCGGGGCGTAAGGCTTACCAGCTACTGGTCCAGACCATGGAAGAGTCCGGACGCGCCGCCATCGCCAAGGTGGCGATGCACCAGCGGGAATACACGGTGATCATCCGGCCGCGGGCCCACGGATTGACGCTGCACACCATGTATCACGCCGACGAAGTGCGCGACGTCCCCGAATACGGCAGCACCCATGACATCGCGGTGAAACCGGAAGAAGTGAAGCTGGCCAAGCAACTGGTGGAAAGTCTCACCGGGGAGTTTGATCCCAAGAGGTATCGCGACGAGTACCAGGAGCGGTTGAAGGCGCTGGTGGACGCGAAGCTGCAGGGGCGTGAGATCGCGACCGCCGCCGAAGCGCCGCTGGCTCCCGTCATCGACATGATGGAAGCGCTCAAGCGCAGCCTGGCGGCGCGCGAAGCGGCCGCACCGAAAAAGCCCCCGGCGCGGGCTCCGGCCGCGGACCCGGTGGCAGCGGCCGCCGAAAAGCGCGCCTCGCGCAAGGTCGCCAAGTGATCGAGATAGCCTCCTCTGAGAGGCTATTTTGGCCCAACATGACCCCGCTCGAGCAGTTCACGCGAAGCGACGTTCTCCGCATCGTGGGCATCACTCCGAGGCAGCTCAGCCATTGGGAACGGCTCCGGTTGGTGGAACCGCAATCCGAAGCCGACCGGGCGGTGTACAATTTCCGCGACCTCATCCGGCTTCGCACCGTGAAGCAGCTCACCGGCCAGCGGGTCCCGGCCGGCCGTCTGCGCCTGGCTCTGGATGCCGTCCGGCGGCAATGGCCGGCCCATAGCGAGACCGATTTCAGCGAATTGCGCTTCGTGCCGGCGGCCGGCGGCCGGGTGGCGGTGCAATACCAGGGCACCTCCATCGAACCGGTTTCCGGCCAGTTGCTGCTGGACTTCGGGGGCGAAGAGCGAACGTCTAAAGTTCGTCCGATGCCGGAGCGCAGTCTCGAGGACTGGCTTGTGCTGGCTCTGGACTGCGAGGGCGACTCGTCGTTGCGGCGGCAGGCGATCGACGCCTACCGCAACATCGTGGAGAGAGCGCCGGGGTGGCTCGAACCCAAACTGAACCTTGGAACTCTTTACTACGAGGACGGCGACTGGCAGGGCGCGGCCGAGCAGTTTCAGTGCGCGGTGGAGATCGCGCCGGGCAACCCGCTGGCGCATTTCAATCTGGGGAGCGTACTGGACGATCTTGGCCAGTCCGAGTCCGCAGCGCAGCACCTGGAAGAAGCGCTGAGGCTGGCCCCGGGATTCGCCGACGCGCACTACAACCTCGCTCGCATCTACGAAAAGCTGGGCGCTTCGGCGAACGCCCGCCGACACTGGAAGCGTTACCTGGAACTCGATCCTTCAAGCCAGTGGGCCGAGTACGCGCGCCAGCGCCTCGATGACCTGGACCGCAAGTCGGCCGTCCCGCCTTCCCTGCGGATTCCTTCGTAGACTATTTAACTAGGCTAACCATGCTTCGCCATGAGCCACCGAGATCGACACTTCCTCGCGCCGCCGTCTCATACCGTGGAGCCGCGCTCGTGGCGTTGCTCGCCGGCGGCCTCGTCCTGAGCGCCCACGCCCGTGGTGTGGGCCAGAGCCACACCAGCTGGAGCGACTATGGTGGCGGAGCGGATTCCTCGCAATACTCCGCACTGCGCGAAATTGACCGGACGAACGTCGGCCAGCTCAAAATCGCCTGGGTGTTTCCAACCGGTGATGACAACCGGTATTTCTTCAACCCGATCGAAGTGCACGGCCTTACCTACGTTCTGGCCAAGAACGACTCCATCGTTGCCCTGAACGCCGAGACCGGGAAAGAAGTCTGGGTGCACCCAGCCGATCCGCACACGGACATCATCACCGACCGCGGGATCAACTATTGGGAGAGCGAAGACGGGCGCGACCGCCGGCTGCTTTTCGCCAGCAACCACTTCCTGCAAGCGATCGATGCCAGAACCGGAGAGCGGATTCCGTCCTTCGGGACTGACGGCCGTGTTGACCTGAAAGAGGGCCTCGGCCGCGATCCGCGAACCCTGTCCCTGGTGCAATCCACCACCCCGGGGAGAGTCTTCGAGAATCTGCTGATCCTGGGCTCGGCCACCAATCAAGGCTACGGCTCGGCTCCGGGAGATATCCGCGCTTTCGACGTGCGTACGGGCAAGGTGGCGTGGACTTTTCACACCATTCCACATCCGGGCGAGTTCGGATACGACACCTGGCCGGCCGATGCCTGGAAGCGGGTGGGCGGCGCCAACTGCTGGGGCGAGATTTCGGTGGATGAACAGCGTGGGATTGTGTACGTGCCCACGGCCAGCCCCAAGTACAATTTCTACGGCGCTGACCGGCAAGGCGCCAACCTGTTCGGCGATTGCCTGCTCGCGCTCGATGCCCGCACGGGCAAGCTGCTTTGGTATTTCCAGATGGTCCATCACGACATCTGGGACTACGATAACGCCGCCGCTCCGAAGCTTCTCACCGTGTGGCACGACGGCCGAAAGGTGGATGCGGTTGCGCAGGTCGCCAAGACCGGTTTCGTCTGGGTCTTCGACCGGGTCACGGGCAAGCCCCTCTGGCCTGTGGAGGAACGGCCGGAACCGCGCTCCGACATGCCCGGCGAAACGACCTGGCCCACCCAGCCGTTCCCGCTGAAACCGCCGCCGTTCGCCCGGCAGACGTTCACCGTGCGCGACCTGAGCCCCTACATCAGCAATCCGCAGGAATTGGCGCGATTCCGTCAACAGGTTGAGGCGGCCCGCAATCAGGGGCTCTTCACGCCTCCCGGCGTCACCGACACGATGCAGATGCCCGGTAACAGTGGAGGCGCGAATTGGGGCTCAGCAGCAGTGGATCCGGCCCACGGCACGCTGTACGTGGCCTCGATGGACCTTCCCTGCCTGCTCAAATTGGAACGTGAGGAGATACGAAGGGCTGCTCCGGGCGAATCGATCGAACAGCAAGGTCACTTCATATTTGAGTCGAACTGCCGATCCTGCCACGGCGCTGACCTCAAGGGGCTACCTCCAGCCATCCCGTCGCTGGTTGATATCGGCGCGAGGCTCGATCGGGAGAAGATCGAAAGCACTGTGAGGGAAGGGCGCGGCCCAATGCCAGGATTCCCGAGGCTCCCAAAGCCGGATGTGCAGTCGTTGATCGCCTTCCTTCTCGATCCCACCCGCGCCTCAGCCACGCCGTCGAGCCTTTCCACACCTCCGGCCGCGGGCACAGAATCTCAAGACCTCACCGCTTCCGGAGCGGCCCGCTACCTCAGCGGGTTCGGCTTCATGATCACGAGCGCCGGGGTATCGCCCATCACTCCCCCCTGGTCATCCCTCACAGCCTACGACCTCAACCAGGCCACCATCAAATGGAAGATCACGCTAGGTGAGGTCCCGGAGCTGGCGGCCAGGGGAATCCGAGACACCGGGTTTCCCTTTCCGAAAACCGGACCTGTGGTGACCGCTGGCGGACTGATCTTCACCGCCACGCGGGACCACATGGTCCGTGCGTACGACGAGGAAACCGGAAAGGTGCTTTGGGAGAGGCGGCTCGACACACCGCTGCAGGGCATTCCGAGCGTCTACGAGGCGGGCGGGCATGAATACCTTGTGGTTTGCGCCGCGGCCCCGGAGGTGAGCGATACAGCTTCACAGAAACCGATTCAGGGCTCGTACGTGGCCTTCGCTTTACCCGGCACTTCGAGGCAAGCTGGAGCAGAACGCCCTTGACGATGCGAGCCCGGGCCGGGGTGCAGTCAGGATCCCTCGATCAGTTTCTGCAGATAATCGCGTTCGCTCTTGACCTCTTCAAGCTGCCGCGGCCCGGAGATCTCCCGTTCGATCGTTACCGGGCCCTGATAGTTCAATTGCTTGAGCCGCGCGATGATCTTGGGAAAATCCACCTTCCCGTGCGGGATGGCAACCTCCTCGCCGAGATCGCGAGGGTTCGTTGGATAAAGACCATCCTTGGCATGCATATTCTTAACGTGTTTTCCGATCACGTCCAGCGCGTCCAGAGGGTTGGCTTTCCCGTAGAGAATCAGATTGGCGGTGTCGAGGTTCGCACCCTGGTTCTCAAACCCTACATCTTCAAACGTTCTCAGCAGCGTGATGGGCGTTTCCGTTCCCGTCTCGTAGAGAAAATCCTGGCCATTCTGCTGGCAATGGCCAACGACTTCCTTCAGCGCTTCAACCGTTTCGCGGTAGAGGGTTTCGTTGGGATCCTCAGGAATGAATCCCACGTGGATGCGCATGGCTTCAATGTTGAGCTGCTTGGCATGGTCGGAAAACTTCATGATCTTTTCGATCCGCTGGGCACGATAGGTGCGGGGAACAATTCCGAGCGTGAGGGGCCCCTCGTAAAAGTTGTAGACGTCCGGGCCGGGGCCGGAGGTTCCAAGAGCGGTGGCCACGATGCCGTACTTCGTGAGCGCTTCACCCAGGCGGCGCGCGAGCTCGTCATCCAGGTAATCGACCTCGAGCTGGCAGGTCGGCACTCCCAGCTCTTTGACTTTGGCGATGGCGGCGTCGGGATCGTTTCCGACGCCCACGATCCAGCCCAGTGCAAACGGCGGGTAGCGCCGCCCGGGAGCCGCAGACCGGGCCGCCGGGCGTCCAGCAGGCTCTGCAGAGAGGGCCGAGACCAAATGGGTTCCTTCACCGCTCAGAGTCGCCGCAAGCGCGCCGGCGGCAGAGGTTTTCAAGAACTCACGCCGGTAATTTCTACCCATCTTATCGTCATCCTTCCGTCGAAAAGTCTTGATCGATCCCATTTGAACTTCAAGATAGGCTCGCCAGCTCCGGCGCACCGACCCCGGCCAGCACAATCCGGCTGCGGACGGCCGCTCTCCAGCATAATCGGAAGGTCGATGCCAAAAGCAAGGTCATTTTTCGTCGGCAGTAAGCTTGGGGAAGCGCCCTGTTCCAGGGCGGCTACCACTCGATCAACTTCGAGCTGGCTTTTTGTCAAAGCGGGGTGCAAAGGTTATATTCGGCGAAGTGCGAGGGCGGAGAAGACGGCATGACGGATGTGCCCGGATTGATTGATCGTGTTCGAGCGCTGTACAAGCGCCATTCCACCGTTCGGCCGCTCGCTGAAAGGCTCGGCGCCGGACATCGCATGGACGGTTGCGGTGCACACACGACGTGAGGCCCTCCTTCAACTGCTCCTGGGCGTCCCTTTTGTGCGCCCGGCAGCAAATCTCCTCGCCCAGAAGCGGAGCTCGGTACCGGGATCCGCGAAGGCCGCAGCTCTTGATCCCATTCGCTTCCGGAACGTGGCCGCGGGGGCCGGGCTGAACTTTACGGTCGAAAACAGCCCCACTTCTGAGAAGCACTTGATCGAAACCATGACCGGAGGCGTGGCCGCCTTCGACTACAACGGCGACGGGCGGACCGACATCTTCTTCGCCAACGGCGCTTCCCTTCCCTCGCTCGAAAAGAACTCCCCGGCGTATTGGAACCGCCTCTTCCGAAACGAAGGTGGAATGCGCTTCACCGACGTGACTGCTGAGGCCGGCGTGGCCGGCGAAGGTTACTCCATGGGCGCGGCCGCCGGCGACTATGATAACGACGGGCACGTGGACCTCTTCGTGGCCGGTGTTAATCGCAACATCCTCTATCACAATCTCGGAAATGGGCGCTTTGAAGACGTCACTGCCAAAGCGGGGATCAACGGCGGCAAGTGGGCGGTCGCCGCCGGTTGGTTCGATTACAACAATGATGGCTTGCTCGATCTCTTGGTGGTGAACTACGCGAAATGGTCGATTGAGAACGACCGCTTCTGTGGTGATGCCACGCGGCACCTGCGAGTCTACTGCCACCCCATGTACTACGAGGGGCTCACCAACACGCTGTACCGTAATCGAGGGGACGGAACCTTTGAAGACGTTTCGGAAAAATCGGGATTTGCCAGGTACCAGGGCCGCGGCATGAGCCTCGGCATCGCGGACTACGACGGCGACGGCTTCCAAGACGTCTTCGTCACCAATGACAACCAGCCGAATTTCCTCTTTCACAACCGCCAAGACGGCAGCTTCGAGGAGGTGGGCGTCACCTCAGGCGTGGCGCTGCTGAACTCGGGCCAGGCGGTGTCGAGCATGGGAGTGGACTTTCGCGACTATGACAATGACGGCCGGCCGGATATTTTTATCACCGACCTGAATAACGAGACCTTTCCCCTTTTTCGGAATCTCGGCGGCGGCATGTTTGACGACGCCACGTTCACCAGCCGGCTCGCTCTGCTGTCGGCGCAACGCGGAGGCTGGGGCAACGGCATCTTCGATTTCAATAACGACGGCTGGAAGGACTTGTTCAGCGCCAACGCGCACGCCGATGACAACGTGGAGCAGTTTTCCGCCGCGCACTACCGCCAGCCCAACAGCGTCTTTGCCAACCTGGGCGATGGCACGTTCTGGGACGTCTCGAAGGAGGCGGGCCCGGACTTCCAAATTCCGCGCGCCCATCGCGGGTGCGCCTTTGCGGACTTCGACGACGACGGAAAGATCGACGTGGTTGTGGTCTCGCTCGGCGAACCGGCGGAGCTGTGGCAAAACGTCAGTCCTGAGCCGAACAACTGGATCATCCTCAAGCTCGTAGGGGCGAAGAGCAACCGCGACGGCATAGGCGCCCGTGTCCGCATCGGCAAGCAGTGGAACCATATGAGCAGCTCCGTCGGCTATGCCTCCTCCAGCCACTTTGGCGTCCACTTCGGCCTGGGCAAACTATCAAAGATCGACGAGATCGAAATCCGCTGGCCGAGCGGCATCGTGCAGGCCCTCCACAACGTCCCGGCCAATCAGCGGCTCGAAATTCGCGAGCCGGAGAAGCAGGCAAGAAGCGGTAACCCTACTCCGGGGGCGTGATGGCCACATCCTTTTCAACCGCCGCATTCTCGGATTGTTGCGCTCCATGCAGTTCCTGATACTGCTTGAGCATCGCGCTCGCAAGCTCCCTTTGTCCGCTCGCCTGATAGGCGCGGCCCAACTGGTAGTGCAAGCTGCCGTCCTCGTCGACCGGCAACGCCGCTTTCAAGTGCGGGATGGCCTTGTCCGCCTGGCCCGCCTGCAAGTAGGCCAGGCCCAGCGAGCGCTGGGCAGGCAACAGGTGGGGGTCGCCCTGGAGAGCTTTCTCCAAGTAAGGGATGGCGGCGCGCGCGTTTTGGGAGTTCAGAATCGTGTCGCCCAAATAGAAGTTCAGGTCAGGCTCCTCAGGCTGCCGCTTGAGGAGCTCCTCAAAAAGGGTCTGAGCGCCGGCGAGGTCCCCCGACTTATACCGAGCGATGGCCAGTTCTTTCTCAACATAGGAATTGCCGGGTGAAAGCTGCAGCGCCTGACGCCACTCTTTGGCCGCTTCGGCATACTGCCGCCTATCGGAGGCGATCTTCGCCTTCAACTCGTGCGTTTCCTCGGAGGGCGGCAACTCTCCCAGCCGAAGGTAGGCGTCGAGCGCCAGCTTGTTGCAGGCGCGGGTCCTCCAGTAATACGCTTCAGGGTCTCGGGCCTGGTCCGTCGCCGCGACGATCTCGAGAAATCGGCCCGCCTGAAAATCGCATTCGAGCTTTTGGGTGTTGCAATCAGGCGGCGGCAACTGGCGCTCCTTCTGTTCTTCCACGTCCGCCCAATCAGGGTGCCCGCTGTCTTTATAGACCTCGGCAATCGCGGCATGAACGCCACGCATCGAAGGCATTTTGGCCAGCGCCTGGTGGTAGAAGTAGAAGGCGCTGTAATCCTGCTTGGTCTCCAAGCGGGACTCGGCAACAAGGTCAAGCCAGTAACCCGATCCGGGCGCAGCTTTCGCCAGCGCGTCGAAGCTCTGCTGGGCCAGGCGTTCGTAGCAGACACCCAGGCCATACCAGACCTTCGAGTTCTTGGGATCGGCGTCGGAGAGCGCCTGGAAGCGCCGTACGGCTTCCCCGGGCCGCCCCGAGGCCAGGAGCGCCTCGGCCAGGATCTCCTGCGCGTCAAGGCTGCCGGGCTGGATCTTGAGGGCTCGCCCGAGCGCGTCCACGGCGCGTGAAGGCTGGCCCAGATCGAGGTAAGCGCTTCCGAGCAAGAGCAGCGCCGGAAACTGATCGGGGTCGAGCCGGAGCGCCGCCTGGTACTCCCGCACCGCCCCCGTCTTGTCGCCCGACATGTCCAGGGCCATGCCCAGATTCGTTATCAGGCCCGGGTTGTTCGGAACGGCGCGAACCAGCTCACGGTAAAGGGTGGCAGCCTCGACGAACTTCCCCGACGCCATCAATTCCTTGGCTTGATGGGACTTCTCGGCCAGATCCTGCGCGCGGGCTGCAGCGGGCGCGATGGCGAGGACAAGAAGGAGGCGGGCTCGCATGGGTGGACGGGTGAACGTCATCCTGATGGTCATTCCTACGTCTTGCCAGTCTTACCACGATCGATCGGTCTCAAGCAAACCTGCGTCGACGGGCGAGTCGCGTCCCGCGGAATGCCGGGCGGGCGCCGTGAGGTGGCCGCTGTTCCCGCCTTCGGGGGAGTGACTGCCTCGGAAAGGCCGGGTCCGAAGCGAATCGAGCGCCCTCTTGCCCAGATCTTGCCAGAATCGGCGGGTGAGACATTTTTTGAAGACGCTTGTTTTCTGCAACATCGTGGCTTCGTTCGTAGCTCCATCCGGGGCCTCGAGCGGGTGGCAGCATGCCTCCTGGGGTTCCGGAGGCTCTTCTTCCCGTGTTTCCCGGAGACCCAGGCATCCGACACCGTGCGGCGCCCGTTCAAATCCCAGACGCCTCCGCCGCCCGCGAGACATTTTTG
>DATDGR010000094.1:0-25424 GCA_036521995.1 Terriglobia bacterium
TCAGTGTTTCGACTCGACACTCACCAACGATTTCCGCATCCCTAAGGCCAACAACCGCCACCCCAACGCCTCTAATTTCCTGGTAGAATGCGCCTTTTTAACACCAATTTTTGCGTTTCGCACCAGAAACTAGACTAGGGCAGGTTGTATCTCAACTGTGTAAAGACCATGTTCGTGTTGGCCTGGGCCGGACCGCTTCCCGATGACCACGGTTGCAGCCAGAGGTGGGCGTACTGAACGCCAAACTGGACCGATCCCAGGCTCTCGTGGCTCCACATCAACCGCGAGTAGCCGCCGGTCGCCTCCTCAACCGCTCTGTCCGCGGCGTTGGACGAACCGGGATAACCCCATCCGATGTAGGAGCCATTCGCGTCGATGGCGGCGTTCCTTTGACCGTAAAGGCCGCTGAAGTAGGCGTAAAGACCCGTCGCCCGGTTGGGATCGATCTCGAACCCGCTGACCCAGGAGTAGGAAAAGAGGGCCACCTTCGGGTCTTGGGAGGCGGAGGCGCAGGAGGAGCAAACCGACCTGTTCGGTGGCCCCTTCAAGGCCGGACCCGGCTGGTGGTTGCATCCGGGGCGATCCGGTGGTACGTTGTCGGTCGGCCGGGAACCCAAAGTGGAAATTCCGGCTCGATGCGATCGTGCCGAGGATCGAGTCCGGCGACATCAAGCTTCCGGTCATGAAGGGAGGCACCGGTTACACGTTTGACGCATTCTGGATCGAAAACCCGCGGGTGAAGACGTCTTATCGTGGGAATGAGCATGGATAGAGGCCGCGGAGACAATTTCGACCATCGCCAGTTTGCATTCAGGGCTGAGATATCCGAGCCAGAGTCTTTACGAGTCCTGGATCCTGATGCTGCTCAACATGGACCGCAACACGCTGTGGGGTTCGGCGGGCGGCATGGTGTTCGAAAGTGGCACGTCATGGGATGTCCGCGATCGCTTGAATACGTGCGCGCCAGCCATGCGAGGATTCAAGAGACGGCGTTGGGTTCGATGTGCCCGGCGAGCGAAGACGTAGTTCTGCTTAACACCCTCAACTGGGAGCGAAGTGATCCCGTCTTAGTAGTAAAACCAGGCGCAAGTCTGGTCTGCCCCCGAATCCAGTTGGCCTGTGCCTCGCTTGCGGGCTGGTCGCTTTGGCGTGGACCGGGCTTGCCAGCGTAGCACGCGCCTAGAATACCCGGGGCAGTGCCACGGGACCTACCGCCGCGAAGGACTACGACGACCCCGGACAGTACCTTGCGATCCAAGATGCTGTATTCGAAGATCCCTTTTGACATCAACTTGTAAGTCATCACTGAAGTTCGATGAAAACATAGACGATGAAGGAGGGTCCTACGATGTTATTGAAAACAAAGGGCGATTTTGAGACCCTCCAGTAAGCTCAAAATTCGAAAAGGAGAAAACATGCTTGGACTGATGAGGGCTCGTTTGTGCCCTGCAGGCGCGGTTTTGCTCGGCTGTTGTCTCGTAACTGCTCCGACCTTGGCACAACAACAGCCGCAGGATCCAGAAGACGACAAGGGGTTCGGACTCTGGCTCGACGAAACAGTATCCGTCGGCCTTCCGTCGAACAGCTCTTTGGAATTCGATTTTCCTCAGCGTTTTGACGAAGGAGCTCAGAACCTGTACGAGTATTTTTTCCAGGTCGGCATTGCGTTCCGTCCACGGACGTGGCTCACGATGATCCCGTGGTATCGCTATCAACTCTACCCGGGTAATCCGACCACTTCCTATGAGACTCGCTTGGGGCTCAATCTCACCCTGAGTACCTCGCGGGGCCGCTGGCGACCTAACTTCCGCATGCTCACCGAGGGGCGATTTCCTGCAAATCGCATCGCTTCGCTGCGGCTCCGATTTCGTCCTGGCATCGAGTACACTTTGCCGCTTCGGATGAGGCGCCCTCCGGTAGCGGTTGTAAACAATGAGTTCTTTTTCGTTCCGGGTTTGAACAGCTACCCGAGCGGTGGCAGCTTCACACAGAATCGTTTCCAGGCGGGAATCCGTCTGCCCCTATCGGATTCGGCTTCGATTCGGCCTTACTTCTTGCTACAGTCCGTGAACCTCCCTACCGGCTGGGAGACGAATCGCATCTTGGGCCTCTCGCTTGGTCTCAAGTTCTAGAGAACCTGAGCCTTAAATGTGGTATAGGGATGCGAATGGAGCTCCTAAGATTGGGAACCTCCAGCCGATGGGCTCCAACGTTGTCATGGAGGCCTCCTCTTTTCTTCCTGCTTCTCGACCCGCCAGACCATCAGGTACGTCTTATCACGTCGTGGCGTAGGGCGCTACTGTCGCGCTCGGCCAAGGCCACCTGGAGCACCTCGAGTCCCAGGAGGCCGAGTCCGGGGAAGGGGGCTTTCAGTATCATTGGCATTTCCTCCGAAGCGAACAGGGTAGGACGCGGCCGGTTCCGGCTTCCCGCGGCGCTTAAGTGCTTCTCTGATAGCAGACTTGGTGAAAGTGTTTGTCTATGATAGCAAACTCACCGGACCTTTGGGCGAACAGTAAGCGAAACGTGTGCAATCTCTTTACACTCTTGCTGTGAGATGAACTTTACTTGCTGAAAATCAAGAAATAGAACTTGTCACCGTCGGATGTCCTCGTAAACCCTTGTGCTTCACGCACAAAGCGGAAACCCAGACGGGTAGCGTCATCTCTTTCCATGGACTCGGGCATCCGGTGCTCCTGGTGATAGTTTTCCCGGCTTTGCCCCGGTTCGCCGGCGCGATCGATCAGGCCCAGCAGGCCGCCCGGCTTGAGTGCGGCGTAGAGATGCGCGAGCATGGCATCGTATTTAACCCATTCATGATACGAGTTCACAGCCAGGACCACGTCCAACGAACCAGCGGGGAGGCGGGGGTCATCGGGCGCTCCAAGAATGGTCTCAATCTGCTTAAGACCTTCCTTTTCAGCTTCATGGCGCACATCGTCAAGCACATCCTCCTGGATGTCCTCGGCGTACACCTTGCCGGTCGGGCCCACTCGTTCGGCGAGCTTGATGCTGAAATAGCCCTTGCCGCAGCCCACGTCCGCCACCGCACTGCCCGCGCGAACGCCGAGGGCGTCCATGACTTCGTCGGGGCGCTGCCAGCGATCGCGCTCCGGACCCGAGTTCTGAGCGCGCGAGCATGCTGCTGATATGAAAAGACTTGATGTTAGCAGGGGAACCGCAAGCAGGCGCAACAAGGGCTTTGCTTCGGCCACCAAGCGGGTCTGGGCGTTCAGCATTGAGCCTCGCAGGCACATCGCACCGACCTTTACCCTCCGTTCGGCGGGCGGCGGCATACGAGCCTAGCGCCTCTTCGCGCCCTTCGCCTTCGTGCGGGCTTTCTGATTCTGCGGCTTGGGCTTAACCCCCGCCTTTGCGATGGGCTTGGCGGCCGATTTCACGGCCTTAGGCTTCGCAGTTGGAGCCGACTTGGCAGCAGACCTGGGCATCATGTTCTTGGGTGATGGCACGGCCTTCAAGGCCTCGGCCGGCCGGGGCTTGGCCGGTGCGGCCCTAGGCGCCCTTGGCTGCGGCTTTGGTTGCGGCTCCGGTTTAGGTTTCTGCTTACCGGGCGCCACATTACTCGGCAATGCCTTGCTGATCAAAGGCCTAGCAGCCTGGGCGGGTAGAGCTTTCGGAGGCGCAATCGCTTTGGCCGGCCCCTTTGGACCTTCGACCTTTGGGGCCTCAACTAATTGAGCCTCGACCTTCGCCGCTTTAGGGGCTTTGGCCTTGGGAGCCGCGGTCTTGATTGGCGCTGGCGGCGGAGGAGGCGGCGCCTTGATTCCGGCGTAACTCAGAAGGGCCTTGGTCATCTGCTGCGGGTTCTTGATCTTACCGTCCAACTCATCCAGGAAGACCTGTTCCAGAACTTTGTCAAACTTAGGCCCCAGCGGAAGGCCGAGGGACTCAAGCTCGGCCCGTGGCAGCGCGGCGCGGATGGCCGGGAACTTGGTAAGGAAGGCTTTAACCCGGTTCTGGATGGTGGTCTGGGTGTGATGAACCAGCAAAAAAAGAATCAGCGGTCGCTGGGTATCCGCCAGAACGGCATAGGCTTGGCTTGGTTTGGCCAGCTTGGCGCTCCCCACCAGCTTGGCGACCTTGGCAGCCTCACGCTCCAAGCCGAGCGCGAGCTTGATCGTCTTAGCGTCACCGAGGACCTTCCTGGCCAGGCGATTTTGTTCAGCGCCAGGCAGCCTCGCGACAAGTTCGTGAAAATTCAGAACCAGCACGTCTTCTTCCTCGGCGCCGGCGGTGCGAGCGGCAGCCCGAATCCGCTCGAACTTGTCGAAATCGACACGGACGGCGGTTAGCTTGCGATCGAGACCAGCTATCAAACCCTTATCTCTAAGTATCTTCAGGAGTTTTCCGGATGACTCCTCCTGTAGAATGGCGCGCAGCTCGGCGCCTTGAGCCTGTTCGGTGAGCGATTGCCAAGTCCTCTCCTCCAAGGCCATTCCAAGCCAGCGCTCGGTCTTCTCGTCAGGCTTGAAATCAAGCCGTTGACAAAGGCGCAGCAGCCGGTAGATACGTGAGGGGTCATCGAAGAAGCTGCGGCTGTGCAAGACCCGGAGCTCCTTGCGCTCGATGTCGGCCGCGCCGTTGGTCGGGTCCAGCAGCAGGCCCCGCGAATTGGGGTGCAGGGAAACGGCCATGGCGTTCACGGAAAAGTCTCGCCGTCGCAGATCGTCGAAGATGCTCCCCGGTGAGATTACGGGCGGCCGGCCTGTCGAGAGGTAGGCCTCATTGCGGGCGGTGGAGATTTCCGCTCTAACGCCTTTATCAAAAAGCACTTGAGCCCGGTTCAGCTTGGAGTCCAGGCTAACGCTTTCGGCATGAAGGTCTAAGGCAGGAGCATCGCCCTGATGGGCGGCTGGATGAGCAGGACTATGGCGTCCGGCCTTTGAATCGAGCGGCCGGAGAATCTTTTGGACGTTGCCCTCGACCACAAAGTGGAGGTTGCGCGGGCTGCTGGCACCGAGGGTCAGGTCTCGGACGGCCCCTCCGGTCAGGTACAGGTTCAACCCCCGGTTCGCCGCCAAGCGCCCAAGCTGGTTGACCACGCGGAGCTGTTCGGGGCGCAGCCTGCTGTCCATCAGGAAGTTAAAGTCAGGCATGGATTTAGCTCTCAGCCTTTAGCAGTCAGCTCGTAGAGTAGGGCTCGTCAAGCCCTGCGTCTTCCCTTCCCTCTTCCTCGTCTCAGGTGCGCTGAGCCGTCAAAAGGCCGCGAGGCCGGAAGCGGGCCTTGCTCCAGACGACCCTGACCGAAGGGCGGTATTCAGGCTCTCGGATGGTGGGCCTGATAAACCTCCTTCAAGCGTTCCTTGACCACTTGGGTGTAAATCTGTGTGGTTGAAATATCGCTGTGCCCAAGCATCAACTGGATCGATCGCAGGTCGGCGCCGCGCTCCAGCAGGTGGGTGGCGAAGGAGTGCCGCACCAGGTGCGGCGTGAGCGGGGTGATGATGCCCGCGTTTCGGCCGTACCGCGACAGGATCTTCCAGAAGCCCACCCGCGAAAGCTTCCCACCGCGCTGGTTGAGAAAAAGGAATGGAACGGCGGCGCGCTTTGCCAGCTTAGCCCGCCCGCCCGCTACATAAGTCTCCAGAGCCCGCAGGGCGGACTTCCCTACCGGTATCAGGCGCTCCTTGTTGCCTTTACCGAGGCATCGTACCACGCCGAGGTTGGCGTCAAAGTCTTCCCAGCGCAAGCTTACCAGTTCCGATACCCGCAGACCGGTGGCGTAGAGCACCTCCAGCATCGCACGGTCGCGCAGCCCGGCAGGCTTGGATGGGTCCGGCTGAGCAAGCAGCTTCCCAACCTCCTCAGCCGAAAGATATTTAGGAAGAGTTTGGGCGAGGCGGGGCGGATCGATGTCAGCGGTCGGGTCGTGAGCGACGTGCTTCTGGCGGAGCAAGAACTGATAGCAGCCCCGGAGTGACACCAAGTGTCGCGCTACCGCCCGGGCGCTCAAGTCCTTCCGGTAGAGGTCGGCGAGAAACCCTCGGACGTCATCCCGGCCAGCTTCGCCCCATTCCCGCTTTTGCCGCGACAGGTAGGCGTCAAACTTAACCAAATCTTGGCGATAGGCGAGAACGGTATTGGCTGCCAGACCCTTCTCAACCCGAACGTAGTCAAGAAAACCAGCGATCTCGCCCGGCCAGCGTCTTGAGCCGGAGCCTCCTGTTTCAGGAGTACTGGAGCTCTCCACTAAGCATCACTCCTACAGTGGGTTAGGTCGTCAAGAAGCCAGCCGCCACTCGTCCAGGCTCCCTTAAGACCCACAAAGACGGGAGTGTAACATGACAATCGGTATATTCCAAGCGCCCTTGAATTTTCCAACCAACGATGCGGCAACGTCTTAGAGTCCCAACCAGGCTTGCGGAACGCAGGATCGTAACTGAGCGGTGCCTGGGCGCGCTTCGTCGCGCAAGCCCTTCAACCCGCGCAGCGCGAAACACCGCCTTCATTGGCTCACGGCGGGGATCGAACTTCCCACCTCGCGCGCCACTTGGTGATTCGCCTTCCGGCTCGCTCGGCTGTCGGGTATACTGACTTGACAGCAACGGCCGGCCGAACTCGAGATCGGCGTACCTGCCGGGGCTAACAGACTGCGAGGAGTGAGCATGGATTTCGATCCTAAACACTGGAGTCGCACGATTACGGACGGGCCGCAGCGCGCCGGCGCTCGCGCTATGCTGAAGGCCATTGGATTCAACGACGCAGATCTGGCACGGCCGATCGTGGGCGTCGCCAACACCTGGACCGAGACCATGCCTTGCAATTTCCACCTGCGGCGCCTGGCGGAGCGTGTCAAGGCCGGTGTGCGGGCTGCCGGCGGCACCCCTATGGAGTTCAACACCATCTCTGTCTCCGACGGCGTGACTATGGGCACCGAGGGCATGAAGGGGCCGCTCGTGAGCCGTGAGGTGATCGCGGACTCCATTGAGCTCATGGGCCGAGGCTACATGTTTGACGCCATGGTCTGTCTGGTGGGGTGCGACAAGACCGTGCCGGGCGCGGCCATGGCGCTGGCACGTCTGAACGTACCCGGAATCGTGCTTTACGGCGGCTCGATTGCGGCCGGGAAGTTCAAGGGTCGAGATGTAACTCTTGCCGACGTCTACGAGGGCATCGGGGCGGTGGCCGCCGGACTGATGACGGAGCGGGATCTGAAGCAGCTCGAAGACGTGGCTTGCCCCGGCGCTGGCGCGTGCGGCGGGCAATTCACGGCCAATACCATGTCGATGGTGATGGAGTTCATCGGCCTCTCGCCCCTGGGCGCGAACAGTGTGCCGGCCACCGACCCGTTCAAGGACCAGGTGGCCGAGGATGTCGGCCGGAGCATGATGGACGTTCTGCGGAGCAATCGCAGGCCGCGCGACATATTGACCCGCCCGGCCTTCGAAAATGCCATCGCAAGCGTGGCGGCCACCGCCGGCTCCACAAATTCGGTGCTTCACCTTCTGGCGCTAGCCCGGGAGGTGGAGGTTCCTTTGACGCTTGATGACTTCGACCGCATCAGTGCTCAAACCCCGATCCTGGCCGATCTTAAGCCTGCCGGCCGCTACGTGGCTGTGGACCTGCACAAGGCAGGCGGGATTCCGCTCGTTGCGCGCCGCATGCTGGAGGCGGGCCTCTTGCACGAGGACGCCCTGACCGTCACCGGGCGCACGATAGGGGAAGAAGCGCGCAAGGCCGTCGAGACGCCGGGCCAGGATGTGGTGCACCCCGCCTCCAATCCGCTCAAGCCGACGGGCGGACTCGTGATCCTCAGAGGAAGTGCCGCTCCGGAGGGCGCGGTGGTGAAGGTTTCTGGGCACGAGCGGCTCTATCATCGCGGCCCGGCACGTGTCTTCGACCGCGAAGAGGACGCCATGCGGGCGGTCACCCATAAGCAGATCAATCCGGGCGATGTGGTCGTGATCCGCTACGAAGGCCCGCGCGGCGGGCCCGGCATGCGGGAGATGCTGGGTGTCACCGGCGCTATTGTGGGCGAGGGCCTGGGCGAAACGGTGGCGCTGATCACGGATGGCCGTTTCAGTGGCGCGACGCGCGGATTGATGATTGGGCATGTGGCGCCCGAGGCCGCGCGCGGCGGGCCTATCGCTGCCATTGCCGAAGGTGATGTGGTGGTGATCGATATTGAAGCTCGCCGGCTCGACGTCGAACTGAGCGAACAGGAGCTGGTGAAGCGCTTGGCGGGCTGGAAGGCGCCGGAGCCTCGTTACAAGACTGGCGTCTACGCCAAGTATGCAGCCTCCGTCGCTTCCGCCTCGGAAGGCGCGGTGACGCGGCCCGTTTATTGAAAGCACTGCCGCGGCTGTGACAAAATGGACCCCATCATGACAGCCTCGAAAGCAGGCAACGGCGGTGCCGCCCCGGTGTCGGCCGCGAGAGCGCTAACACAGGAGAGACTTTGCATCCCGATCTCGCCACGGTGAAGGAGTTGCAAGATGTCGATCGGAAGATCGGCGAGCTAACGTCCCGAATTCAAGTCATCCCCGTCCAGATCAAGAAAATCGAAGATCAATTGAATGAGTCTTTGCACGCTCACGACGAGCGCAAGAACCGCCTGGCTAGTAACCAGAAGGAGCGCCGCGACCTGGAAGGCGAAATCCAGCTCATCAAGGCCAAGATCACGAAACACCGCGACCAGCTTTACGAAGTGAAGACCAACGAAGCCTACCGGACGATGCTGCACGAGATCGAGGGCGAAGACGTCAAGGTTCGCAGCATCGAGGACCGCATCCTGGAGAAAATGTCGGAAGCGGAGCAACTCGAGAAATACGTCCATGACGCCGCCGCGCGCCTGGATAGCGAGCGGTCGCGAGTGGCAGCCGAGAAGAAGGAACTCGAAGCCGAACGCCGGAAGGATGAGGTCGAGCGAGACGAGTCCGAGGAGCGTCGTCGCGCCTTGGCTTCGGGTCTAAGCAACGCGACGCTGCAGCTCTATGAGAGGGCGCGCAAAGCGCGGGGCACAGCGGTGGTAGCCGTGGTGGACGGGTCCTGTAGCGGCTGCCACGTGAAGCTGCGGCCTCAGTTCTACAACGAAGTGCGAGGCTCGGATGCGCTGCTGACCTGCGAGAGCTGCGGCCGGATTCTTTACTACCTGGAGTCTCCGGTGGATAAGGCTGCCGACGGCACGCGGGTGGTCATGTAAGGCTCCATGTTTCTTGATCCGCTTAGCAGGTTCGGGAGCGGACGCCACCAAGGACGCCCGGTGAATCTCGATGGGCTCAGGGCCATCGTGTCGTTCAAAGCCGGAATGTATAAGATTACAGAGGTTTGAACCATATATCCTCCGGTCAATGAGAATGAGCTTCAGGCCGGAGCGCTGGCGGGTAACTGATCTGCTCCCTAGCGGCCCTCTGCGCCAGAAAGTCGCAGCGGATGTTGTCCTCATGGTCGGCGTGACCCCTGACCCAGTCCCAGGAGATGTCGTGTGGCTGAGTCAGCCGGTCAAGCTCTGTCCAAAGGTCGCGGTTGAGGACAGGGCGGATTCCCTCGCCTTTGACCCGTCTGACCCACCCTTTGGCCTTCCAACCGCTGATCCATTCTGTGATGCCACGCTTCACGTATTGCGAGTCGGTGTAAAGCTTCACACTGCAGGGTTCCTTGAGGGCTTTCAGCGCTTCAATGACGGCCGTCAGCTCCATGCGGTTGTTTGTGGTTCGGGGCTCGGACCCGAACATCTCTTTTTTCCGGTCACCAAGGCGGAGGATACAGGCCCAGCCTCCAGGACCCGGGTTTCCGATGCATGCGCCGTCGGTGCTAATTGAAACATGTTTCATGGGCCATCCAGCACTTTAGCACGTTGTGCGTCGAGACCCGCCCTGATGGGACCGATCGGAGTGATCTGCGATGAGCTAGAATATCCGGGATACGCTGGCGTGCCCATGCGAACTCGGGATGGTTCGCGATTCGAAGGAGGTTCTTCCCATGGCTGAAGCGGCGACGGCTCCCATCATGTCGGTAACGCCCCTTACGGTGCTCACCGAAGAAGAAGAGATGTTCCAGGCGGCGGCCCGCGAGTTTGCCGAAAAGGAAATCCAGCCGCACGTCGAAACGATGGACCGCGAAGGGGTGTTCCGGCGCGATCTCATCGACAAGTTTTTCGCCCAGGGCTACATGGGCATGCACATTCCTGAGGCCTATGGCGGCGGCGGCGGATCGTTCTTCATGGCGGCCTTGGCCATCGAGGAGTTTTCCCGCGTCGACGCTTCGGCCGGCGTGGTGATCGACGTTCAGAATACGCTGGTGGCCAACGCGGTGACGCGCTGGGGCAACGAGGCGCAGAAGAAAGCCTGGCTGCCGCGCCTGGCGGCCGACACGGTGGGCGCCTACGCACTTTCCGAGCCGAGTTCGGGAAGCGACGCCTTCGGGCTCGAGACCCGCGGCCGCGAGGACGGCGACCACTACGTGCTGAACGGCCGCAAGCTCTGGATCACAAACGCCAAGGAAGCCGGATTGTTTATCTTGTTTGCCACGGTCAACCGCGAGCTAGGCTACCGCGGCATCACCGCCTTCCTGGTCGAGGGGGGCGCGACCGGTTTCAGCGTCGGCAAGAAGGAGGACAAGTTAGGCATCCGGGCCTCTTCCACCTGTGAGCTGATCCTGGAAGACTGCCGCCTGCCCCGCTCGAGCGTGCTCGGCGAGGTCGGCAAAGGCTACAAGGTGGCGATCGAGACCCTCAACGAGGGCCGGATTGGCATCGGCGCGCAGATGCTGGGCGTGGCGCGGGGCGCTCTCGAGCACGCACTCAGCTACGCCCGGGAACGCCGCCAGTTCGGGAAGCCCATCGCCGACTTCCAGGGCATTCAATTTCAGCTCGCACGCTTGGCCACCGAGGTCGAGGCGGCGCGCCTGATGACATACAACGCCGCCCGCCTCAAGGACGCCGGCCACTCTTACGTTAAGGAAGCCGCCATGGCCAAGTATTTCTGCTCGCAAGTGGCCGAGAGCGTGGCCAGCGAAGCGATCGAGGTCTACGGTGGTTACGGGTTCACCCGCGATTACCCGGTCGAAAAATACCTGCGCGATTCCAAGATCGGCAAAATCTACGAAGGCACTTCCTTCATGCAGCTCCAGACCATCGCCAAGCTGATTCTCGGGCAAGGATGAGTGAGGGGCTGCATTACCCTTTAGGCGGCTTGCCGCCCCTCCTCAGTTGCGTGCAGGCCGCCTCCGCAGCACCCCAATTAGGCCGCAAGGCCAGCGCCCGATCGCATTCTTCGGCGGCCCCGGCTTGATCGTTCCTCTGGCCGAGGACCTGGGCGAGCGCCAAGTGTGCGTCGGCATCGCCCGGTTGCAGCCGGAGATACTCACGGTAACTGGTGACGGCCTCCGAGAGGTTGCGCTCCTGAATGAAGGCTTGCGCGAGCCCGAGCCGCGCTTCGGCAAAGTCGGACTTTCCCCGCAGGGCCTCTTCGAAACGAAAGACAGCGTCCGGCAGCTTTCCGAGGGCCAGGAGGGCCATGCCCAAGGCATAGTTGCTGCGCGGGTTGAACGGCGCCAGCTTGACGGCCGCCTGCGCCTCGTTGACCGCCTCCTGGGTTTGGCCGAGCTTCAGGAGGTCGAGGGCCAGCGCAGCGTGAGTTTCCGGCGCCTGGGGCGCGAGCTTGAGCGCGTTTCGCAAGGCGGCAGTCGCACCGGAGGCGTCCCCGAGCTGAAGGAGAGCGGCGCCGAGGCCGGTGGCGGCGTCCACATCACCCGGCCGAAGCGCCAGGGTGGCCTGATAAGCCTGGGCCGCGCCCTTAAAGTCCCCCTGGGAGGCGAGTGTCTTGGCAAGCTGGAGCTGGTAGGACGGATCATTCGAGGCTAGGCGGGTTGCCTCCTTGAGCTCGGCCTCCGCCCCGGGGAGATCGCCGCTCTGCTTGAGCGCGCCGGCCAGCCGCTCGTGCAAGGCAGCATCGTCCGGGCGCAGACGCAAGGCCTGGCGATATCGGGTGATGGCTTCCGTCCAGATATGCATGCCCGCCAGCAGGTCCGCCAGCGCCGCCAGGGCGTCGGGCATATCCGGCCGCAAGTTCACCGCCTGTTGAAACTCGGCCAGAGCATCGTCGTTCCGGCCGATGGTGCGCAGAGCCACGCCGAGCTGATAGTGGATCTCGGGGCTGGCGAGGCGCAGCGCCGAGGCCTGGCGGTACTGGATGATGGCCTGCTCAAACCGGCCGGCGGACTGATAGGCGTTGGCGAGATTCAGGTGTGAGTCGGCGTCCTCGGGCTTGAGCTTCACGTCCTCCTCATACTCTGCGATAAATCCTGGAAGGTCGCCCGCCGCCCCGAGCGCCTCGCCGAGGTTGCGGTGGTAGTCAGCCGAGTCGGGTACGAGCTCGACGGCCCTTTTCAGCTCTGGCACGGCATCCACCAGATCGCCGGTCTTCCTCAGCACCAGCCCCAGAGCCTCGTGGAGTGCGGGGTCGTTCGGCCGAAGCCGCAGGGCCTCGTGATATTCGCTGACGGCGGCCGCATCGTTACTCATGGACAGATAAGTGACCGCGAGTTCGGCGTGCGCGCCGGCGTCCCCGGGCCGCTGGCGGATCAGGCGCCGGAATTCCTGGATGGCGTCCGCGTAGTCGCCTGCTTTGCGCAAAGCGAGCGCCAGGTCAAAGCGGTAATCCACCTGGTCCGGCCGAAGCGCCACCGCGCTCCGGTATTCCTCGATGGCGTGGATCAAGTCATCGTCCGCGAGCAGAGCGTTGGCCAGGCTCAGGTGGAGCTCGGGATCATTGGGGCGCAGGCGAACCGCGGCGCGGTACTCGGCTAGCGCCTCCGGAGCCTGGTCGCCGGTCTCCGTCAGCGCTAGAGCGAGGCCGGCGTGAAGGTCGGCGTTCTGCGGAGCGATCGCGATCGCCTCGCGCCAGCGCCGGATCGACCCGGGCACGTCGCCGGCTTGCTCGAGGGCTGCGGCAAAGGCGGCGCGGACGGAAGCATTATTGGGATCAAGCCTGATCGCCTGTTGGAATTCCTCAGCAGCCTCCCCCGACTGGCGATCGAGAGCCAGGGCCCCGGCCAAACCCTCGTGCGCCGCGGCGCTTGAGGGACGCAGTTTCACTTCCGCCCGATATTCTGCGACGGCCTCCGGCCCTTGACCCTCCGATTCAAGAATGGCGCCAATATTGGCGTGGACACCCGCGAAATCGGGCTTCAGGCGCAACGCCTCCCGATACTCGTGCACCGCGTCGTCAATTCGATTGAGCCCACCGTAGGCGTTGGCCAGATCGTAGTGGATGTTGGCGTCGTCGGGCCGGAGATCGAGGGCCTGGCGATAGTCTTCAACTGCTTCCTCCAGACGGCCGGCGCGAGCCAGCTCAATCCCTTGTTTCGTCAGAGAAGCAGCGGTTGGAGCCTGAGGCCCGTTGCTCGACGGGGCCGAGCCTGCGGCATTGGCCGGCGCCACGGCCGAAGGCGGTCCGGGAGGAGCTGCGGGGGGCGACTGTCCTGGCGTCTTGTCCTGCCCCCAAGCCGCGATCTTCGGCCCAGTGAGAACGAGCAGCAGTAGCGTGGCGCAAGGCCACCTGCGCACCACAAAACCTCGCGAGCGCAGAGGGCGCGAAAGCTCCAACAGAGCGTTGCGGTGGCAACAAAGACCCATTCAATTCCAGCATACACCTTGGCGCGACGGAGATTGCTGACCCCGGTGCGATCCGGTGGACTTCCAGTCGCCGCTGCGGTTGGCGGTTTAACCGGGCCGCCGCGGTTTGCAGTCGTGATGACTGGAGCGCCCTGAAGTCCAAGCTTGAATTCGATTCAAGCTCTCAGTATAGTGAGCGCCGCGCGAAGAAGCCCGAGTCCGCGCGTCCGAAGCCCGTTGCTACCCGGCGCACGCTGACCAGGAGAGGAGCTTGATCATGCTGACCGATCGTATCACCCGTCGCGATTCGCTGCGCCTGCTCGGGACCGGAGCGGCGCTCGCCGCTTCCGCGAGCGGTGTGGCAAGACCGCTCGCCGCGGCGCAGGCCGGAGAAACGGCCTCCGCCGAGCCTTCCGCCGTGGTGGCTGACCGGGTGCGCCGCATGCAATGGTGGCACCAGGCCACCTTCGGGATGTTCATTCACTGGGGGCTGTACAGCGTGATCGGACACCACGAGTGGGCCATGGAAAAAGAAGGCATCCCAGTGGCCCAGTATCAGGAGCTGGCCAAGATCTTCAAGCCCCAACCGCACGCGGCGCGGGCCTGGGCGCGGCTCGCCAAGCAGGCCGGGCAGAAGTACATGGTGATGACCACCAAGCATCACGAAGGCTTCTGCCACTGGGACACGAAGCTCACGGACTACTGCTCGCCGAAACAGGGTCCGGGGCGCGACCTGGTGGCGGAGTACCTGGAGGCGGCGCGCGCCGAGGGTCTGCGCGTGGGCTTCTACTACTCGCTCATGGACTGGCATCATCCCGACGGCGCCCGCTGCGCCACCGATGAGGCTGCCCGGCAGCGCTTCGTGGAGTACACCCACGGATTGATCCGCGAACTGATGAGCAACTATGGGAAGATCGACGTGCTTTGGTACGACGTCGATTGGCCCCTGACGGCGGAACAATGGCAATCCGAGAAAATGAACGAGATGGTCTTCAAGCTGCAGCCCGATATCATCGTGAACAACCGCAACGGCCTGCCGGGAGACTTTTCCACGCCCGAACAGGAGATTACCGCCGCCAAGGCCGGCCGCGCCTGGGAAAGCTGCATGACCATGAACGACAGTTGGGGGTATCAGAAATCCGATGACGCCTGGAAGAGCCCCAAGACCATCGTGCGCAATCTGGCCGATTGCGCGAGCGGCGCCGGCAATTATCTGCTGAATATCGGGCCCAAACCCGACGGCTCGGTGCCAGAGGAATCGGTGCTGATCCTCGCCGAAGTGGGCAAGTGGATGAACAAAAACGGCGCCAGCATCTATGGAATGGACCGCTGCCAGGGAGACTGGCATCCTTACGCCAACTTCACCCGCAAGGGCAACACCCTGTACATCCACGTCCACTTCTGGCCGGCGCAAACGGCCGGCACAGCGGCCTTGCCCTTCGAGCAACCGCCCACCACCGTGGCCATCGGCGGGTTGCGGTCGAAGGTGAAGGCGGCGCGACTGCTCGCCTCCAGAGAGCCGGTCACATTCGAGCAGGACGACATCGCGGCCCGGTTCGCCGCGCTGCCGGCGGAGGCGCCGGACTCGCCCGCCACCGTGATCGAGGCGGAGTGCGAGTCGGAGCCGGTGGTGAGTAGCCTTTACGTGCGCGAGCACCGGGTGCGCGACGGCGTTTGAGCCTGGGCGCGGCGATCTAGCCTACTTGTCTTGACCGACCGTCTTGAGGATGTCCTGGGCGCGCACCTGGGCCACGTGCAGAAAGCGGCCGTTGCTCAAGATCTGCTCGAGCGAAGGGACCATCAGCTCCGGATCCACCAGCTCGTTGTGATTGAGCGCGATCTGGATGTTCAGAAGCTGCTGGGGCAGGCTGAGCGGATCGTACTTGATGCCGTATTCGAGCTGGCCCACGGCCTCTTCCACGTTCGCCACCCCTTCGAACAAATCCATCAGATCCCGGGCCGTCCGCTGCTGGGTGAAGTTGAACTGAATCTGGTTCTTCTCACCGCCCCTTTCGTAGGTGAGCGTTTTGAGTCCCAAATTCGCCACCTTCTTGTGGCTGTCGACATCGAGCGAGCGGAAATCGTTGAGCTCGGCCGTGAGCGCAAACAGTTTCTCGGTGGTTGCCGGCGACAGTTTCAGAGGGCGGCGCGGCCGGGCCTCGTTGACCTGGCCGCCCTCATAGACTCCGGTCCCGTCCGAGTTGACGCTCACGGAAAGGTATTCCGGCACGCTGCCGGCCAGCGTGCGGGTGTAGGTGAGCCGGGCCGCCGGATCTCCTGCGCTCGTGGCGGCGGATTCCTGCGCCGGGCCCGTCGCGGCCGCCGGCAGAACCGAAGCCGCCGCGCAGCAAAGCAGAACCGCCGCCGCGCGCACCGGACGGAACCGCCCGGGCGGGGACTTCGCGCCTTTTCTCGCGGATTCTGGGAGCACGCCGGACGCCTGGGCGCGGGCGGCTCCCCCGGCCACGGGGGAGTTCACCATACTACTTGGCTTGGGTGAGGGCGTGAATCTCGGCTTCCTCGATGTCGAAGTTCGCGTAAACGTGCTGCACGTCGTCGTGATCTTCCAGATCCTCCATGAGGCGCAGCATCTGGTTCGCTTCCTTCCCACTGAGTTTGACGTAGTTCTGCGGGATCATCGACACCTCAGCCGCGGCCGGCGCAATGCCCGCCGACTTCAGCTTCTCCACCACCTGGTGGAGCTCCGCCGGCGGGCTGAAGACCTCCCAGTTGCTGCCGTCTTCGGTCATATCCTCAGCGCCCGCCTCGGTAACGAGCTCCAGCAGTTTGCCCTCGTCGGCTTTGTCTTTCTCCACCACCACGTAACCCTTCTTGCTGAACATCCAGGCCACGCAGCCATTGGCCCCCAGGTTGCCGCCGTGCTTGGAGAGGACGTGGCGGATCTCGGAGAGCGTCCGGTTTTTGTTATCGGTCGTGATCTCCAGAATCAGCGCCACCCCGCCCGGCCCGTAGCCTTCGTAGATAGACTCCTCATAGGTGGCGCCGGGCAGCTCACCTGTGCCCTTCTGGATGGCCCGCTTGATGTTGTCCGCCGGCATGTTTTCAGCCTTGGCGGCGGCGATGGCAGTGCGCAGGCGCGGGTTCGAATCCGGATCACCCCCGTTCCGGGCCGCGATGGTGATCTCCCTAATCAGCTTGGTGAAAATCTTGCCGCGCTTGGCGTCGAGCGCGCCTTTCTTGTGCTTGATCGTGGCCCATTTTGAGTGGCCTGACATAGGCGAATCCTTTTCGACAGGCGCCTGCTCCGAGACCTCGGACTCGGACTCGAGGCGGCGTTTCAGTATGAGGCTATACGGGATGTTAGCATAAGCGCGCGCTCGAAGCCATCTGCCAAACTGGCTCGCTGGCGAGGGACCTCAGGACGGCCCTTCCTGGGAGTGATCAACCGCGCTTTCATCCCTGGCGCCCCGGGGATCGACGAGGCCGACGGCTTCGAAAATCTTGCGGTAGACCTGTTCCGCCGTGAGCCCCTTGTTTTTCTGGGCCTCGAGCGCCTGAAGGTGGTGCACCAGCTTGTCGCGCCGGAATTCGGCTGCGGCCACCTGGTCCGAGAGCCAGCGGTTGCGCTCCTCAAGGTTCAGCCCATCCGCCATCAGCTTTTCGGCCTCGGCGCGGAGCGATTCGAACTCCTGGTCCCGATCCTGCGCTTCTGCCAGGGCCTGCTCCTCACGGCGGATCTCCAGGTTTGCCAGATGAGCGACCAGGTACAGCTCGACCATTTGCCGCGCCGGACCGCGCGGGCTGGCCACCAGCTCGGTGATCAGGCGCCGGGCGCTCTGCCGCGCCGCGACTGGGTTACCGGGCGGGTTCTGGGATGGGGCCGGACGCACCGGTCCGGTTCCTCGGGGGGGATGATGCTTCATGGCGTGTTCTCCTTCTCTTTTCGGGCTCTTTTTCGCGATCGACTATCTGTCTAGCCTCCGTGAACCGCTCCCGGCCCCGTGGCGCCCGGACCGGGACCGTTCGGGTGGGCCGCTGCGGGCTTTGAAGCCGCTCCCGGGCCCGGTTTCGAGGCCGGTTTCGGAGCCTGTGCCGGGGGTTTGGCGCCGGTTTCCGGCTCTGGTTGCGGCCTCTCCTCGGAAGCCGACCCTTTGTTTTCATCAACTTGACGGGTTCGTTTCCTTGAAAACGCGCTTTCTCGTTTCGACCCCGCTTCCGGCCTCTCGCGGAGCGCAGACTCGCCCCGCCCCCCGGAACTCTTCCCGGCAACGGAACTAGGCTCGGGCGATTCCAGGTCGCGGCCGTTCGGACGCCCCTTCCCGTTCGATTTCCCGCTCACCGGGCCGTTCGCCTGCCGTTCGTTCAGCCTGGCTTCCTGCGCTGCCCGCCGATCCTCCTGTTTCCACTCCCACTCCTCCGCCCGCCGCGCTTCCCGCTGCATCTCCATTTAGCAAACGCGTCTTGCGCTCGATCTGGCGGTCCAGGGAAGCCTCCTGCAGCCGCAAGGCGTGCCACTCGGTTTCGTTGGGAGCCAGGCAGGCGTCGCGCTGAGCGGGCGTGATCACCACGTACTGCTGCAGGAAGTGCTGATAGGCGTCGTTCACCACCCGCCTTTCGTCCAGCAGATCCTTCAGCAGGTCCAGCCGCTCGTACTCGAGCGCAGGGTCTTTCAGCCGGTAGCGGAAGAGCTCGGATTGGGCCTGGAGCGGAGCGGGCTCCCCGCCTTCGTTGGAATGACGGGCATCGGGGGGACAAGAGCAGGGGGAAGGGCCGTCCTCCGGTTGCGATCCCGACTCTGCTCCCGCATCCGGTCCGGGCCCCGGCGGATCGGAACCTTCGGGCTCGGCTTCCTCTTCGGTTTCCTCCCACTCCTCCCGGCCGCCGTCCGGCTGATTGGCGGTCAGGCGCCCCAGGCGCCGGAAGGCGTTGGTGAAATACATCCCGCGCAGGCTCAGCTCCTGGCCCCAGAGCATGGTCAGCACCGGGTCCGCGTCCAGGGCAAAATGGCAGTTGCGCACCTGCTCCAGCAGGCTTTCCAGCAGCGAGCCGATTTTTTCGTACTTACCCGGCGAGTCCGCCAGGCCATAGAAGCCGTGCCGCAGCACCTCGGCCTGGGGGGCGCTGGTCAGCTCGCGGTTCAGCTCCTTCAGCCGCCGGCTGTGCTCCAGTTGCAGCCGCTCCCGGGCCCGGCCCAGCACCCCCGCCTGGCCGCGCTCGTTGCGGATCCTGCGCCAGCGCAGCAAGGCCAGATCCTCCACCAGCAGGGCCTGGGCCGGGTTGGCGGGCTGGTGCGACTCCCACAGTCCGTCGCGCAGTTGCACAAAGTCGCGCGGGTCCTCGTCGAGCTGCTGCATGGATTGAAACAAGGCTTCGCTGTAGCAACCGTGCTTCCGCGCGTTGCGGGACGAGCGCCGCTTGCCCTCGGCGGTGCGCGGTCCTTTCGATCGGCGTCCGTTGGCGCGGCTGGCGGCTTCGAGCGCCGGGTTCGAGTCTCGGTCGATGAGTGCCATGGTGGTCTCCCTTGCGGGCGCCAGGCGAAAGCGAAGGGAGAGGGCGGACGAGCGGAGCCGACCATACACCCCAACCAGACTGATAGGTCAGATGAGTAGAACAGACTCCCCATTCGCGATTCGCTAACCGCCGGTCCGCCATCGGGACCGTTGCCGGCCCCGACGGTCCGATCTGCGGACATAGCGCCCCATGATCTATGGTAGGGGTCGAAAACGCGACGGTGGCGACCAGGGAGAAAGGAGGGAAGATAAATTCTCGACCAGTGGTTTCAGTGGATTAGGCTGTGGATAAGCGCCTGGGGCGGGTGGAGAGTGTCAAGAGTGTGCGGTTTTTCGCCACTTTTCCATACGGCAGACCCCCGCTCCCGCCGGTTAGGGCTGGGGCTGGGTGGCGCAGAGATCGTTGTGTGATGTCTGCGGTTTCCTTAGGTTCTAGCCTCCGCGGTTAACTCGAAGCATCGGGTAGGTTGATCGTTCGATTCGCAGACATGCTGAAGAGCGCATGTCTCGGCCACTCCGATCCGGGCAGGATTGGATTCCCGCTTTCGCGAGAATGACCGCAACCGGCGACGAGTAGCGTAGCGCCCTCAGCCGGCGGAGTCGAGGGGAGACAGAATCGACATGACGTAGGCTACTGATAAAGGCTACGGCTAGCCGTACACTCCGGGCAAAACTCAATCCTGTGCTTGACAAAACCTTTCTTCAACCGTCGCCTTAAAAAGGGGGCTTGCACTTTTCAGCGGGCGCCTTGGGCGCTAAAAAACTTCGCATCCCGCTCGGGAGGCAGGGCGGCGGGCAGCACAGCATCTGCGGCTGGCCCCATCCAATCTCAGAGCTTCTCGGAGCCCGTGCGGTAATGAATCGATGATCTCATGAGCCAACCTTTGAGCGAACGAAACAGTGACGATGAGCACCTAAGATAGGGAGCCGGACGTCAAGCGCTGATTAGGTGTCAGGGTGCCGAGGTGATGGAGGCCGAAAAGCCGCCAAATCGAATCAGCTCCCCGGTCAGCACGGTGATTCTCACCTGCCTGCTGGCCGCTGTGTCCTATCTCGTCGCAAGACTGGGGGGGACACTGATGTTGCGTGACCACTCGGTCTGGCCGCTCTGGCCTGGTTGCGCATTTCTGGTGTCAGTGTTGTTGCTGACACCGCGCAGGATCTGGCCGATACTCATCGCCACCGGGTTGGCGGCCTTCGCCCTCTACGATGTACAGGAACACGTACCGGCGCGTTCGATTGTCTGGCTCATGGCGGCCGACACGGTGGAAATCCTTCTGGCCGCTTTGAGTCTCAGCTATTTCTTCAACGGTGTACCCCGGCTGAATAGCGTGAAAGCCCTGGCAAAGTATTCATTCTTTGCCATCATCCTCGCGCCGGCCGTTACCGCGTTCATCGGCTCGTTTGCCGTGGGCGGGAACTACTGGGTCATTTGGCGGCTCTCTTTCCTATCCGAGGCGTTAGCATTCCTGACGGTGGCACCGGCCTTCTGGGGTTGGTTCAGGCAAGGACCGGCCTGGTCCCCAAGACCGCGCGCTTACTACCTCGAGGCGGCCGTCCTGCTCGCGGCCTTGACTTTCTTCGGATATCTCACTCTGGTTGCTTCCGAGAACACTCCACCCGCCCTCATTTACTCTCTGGTGCCGTTCTTGCTGTGGTCCGCTTTGCGTTTCGGATCCACGGGCGTCAGCACTTCGATGATCGTCATTGCCTTTCTGTCGATTTGGGGTGCTGTCCACGGAGGCGGTCTGTTCAACCAGCCGGAGCCGCTTGGCAAGGTCTTGTCGGTACAGTTGTTCTTGCTCTGCACAGCCGTACCTTTCATGGTTTTGGCCGCCCTGGTCGAGGACCACAAGGCCGCCGCGCAAGAACTGAAGAGGTCAGAGGAGAAGTTCTCCACGGCGTTCCAATCCAGCCCGGTGTTCGAGTGCATCCTTTCTCTGCCGGATCTTCGCTATGTTGAGGTCAACAAGACTTACGAAGAACGCTCAGGATATCAGCAGGGGGAAGTTGCCGGGCGGACCATATCGGAGACAGGAATCTGGGCCGATTCTAAGGGGGTGGAGCAGGCTTTCCAGGGACTCTCCGGCGAAAAACATGTCCACGGTGTCGAGGGCCGTTTTCGCACCAAGACGGGTGAAACTCACGTTGGACTCTTATCCGCGGAAGTGGTGGAATTCAGAGGAGGGCCCTGCATCCTAGCCGTCATCGAGGACATCACCGAGCGCAAGCGGGCGGAGGAGGCTGTGCGGGAGAGTGAGGAACGCTTCCGGCTGGTGGCCAACACTGCTCCCGTGTTGATCTGGATGGCCGGTCCCGACAAGCTTTGCACCTACTTCAATCGGCCTTGGCTCGACTTTACGGGCCGATCCGTGGAGGAGGAACTCGGAAACGGGTGGACGGAAGGCGTTCACCCGGAAGACCGTGATCGGTGCCTGGATTCCTACACGCGCGCTTTTGACGGGCGCCAGTCATTCAGAATCGAGTATCGCCTGCGGCGTAACGATGGAGAGTACCGGTGGATCGTCGACCTGGGTGTCCCCAGGGTCAACGCCGATGGTTCTTTCGCCGGATATATCGGATCGGCGATCGATGTGACCGACCGTAAGCGGGGTGAAGAGGCGCTTGCCACGGTGAGCGGCCGGCTGATCGAAGCTCAGGAGCAGGAACGTGCCCGCATTGCGAGAGATCTTCATGATGATATTAGCCAGCGCCTGGCTTTGCTGGCGATCGAGCTGCAAAGGCTCAAGGATAACCCTCTCGGTTCGCTTGCCCTTGTCCGCAAACGCAGCGAGCATCTTTTGCAGCTTACCTCGGAGATCGCCACCGATGTTCGGGCCTTGTCACACCAGTTGCACTCTTCAAAGCTTGAGATTCTAGGTCTGCTTTCAGCCTCGCGAGGTTTCTGCCGCGAGTTTGCCGCCCAGAGGGAAGTGGAGATCGATTTTTCGCACAGCAATGTCCCTAGCCCCTTGGCCCGGGAGGTTGCGCTCTGCCTGTTCCGCGTCCTGCAAGAAGCTTTGCTGAATGGCGTGAGGCACAGCGGTGCGCGGCGCTTCGAGGTCCAGTTGCGGGGTGAATCCGACGCCATCCAGCTTATGGTTCGCGATGCCGGCGCGGGCTTCGATCCCGAGGCGGCGATCAATAAGCAGGGTCTTGGCCTGATCAGCATGCGCGAGCGCGTCGGCCTGGTCAAGGGCACGATTTCGATCACCTCGAAGCCAATGGGCGGCACCGAGATCAGGGTGCGCGTTCCCGTCTCGGCAGCCCCCGGCATACAGCAAGCGCGCGTGTCGGCTTGAAGTTGTGGGCAGGCCATATTCGAGCAGAAGAGACAAAGACTGGTAGTTTTGACAGTAGGCAGCGACAGCCTGTATGCTTACCATTCGTGACTGGACTCGGGATGACCCTGCTTGGGAAGCCGATCTGAGGTCCGGCATGAGAGCAAGGAAAGTCAGGTTAAAGTCCATGTTTCCATCAAACTCGATGAGTGATCGAAATCAGGCGCGGAGCGTCTCGGTCCGCGCGCGTTCACAGGCAAAGATGTACGGGCGTTTGGCGGGAGTCCTTCTGGGCGTTGCCGCGGTGTTTTCGGTAGGTTGCGGAAACAAGGAGGAGGCTGCGCCGGCGCCTCCCCCTGACGTTGAGGTGGTGGAGGTCGTGCAGCGGAACGTGCCCATAACGAAGGAGTGGGTGGCCACCCTGGCTGGTTTCGTGAACGCCGACGTTCGCGCCCAGGTGACGGGCCTTTTGATAAAGCAGAATTACAGCAATGGGGATTATGTCAAGAAAGGCGCCCCGCTTTTTCAGATCGATCCCAGGCCCTTTCAGGCCATCCTCGACCAGGCCAAGGCGAACCTGGACCAGGCCCAGGGAAACCTGCAGCGGGCGCAGGCCACGCTCGGCAAGACAGAGTTGGACGTGGCCCGTTACACGCCGCTGGCCAAACAAGGCGCCATCAGTCAGCAGGAGCTGGATGACGCGGTGCAGGCCAATCTCGGCGCCAAGGCCCAGGTTGATGCGGACAAGGCAGCCATCGAGGGCGCCCGGGCGGCCGTGTACTCTGCCCAAATTAATCTCGGCTTCACGTCGATCGTTTCGCCGGTCGACGGGGTGGCGGCCATCGCCGCCGCGCAGGTGGGCAACCTGGTGGGCCCGCAGACCGGCGCTCTGACTGCGGTTTCCACCGTGAATCCGATCCTGGTAGATTTCAACCCTAGTGAGCAGGAATACCTCAACGCCGTGACGGGGTCAGGGAACCGGGTAGAGGAAGTGGAGCGCCGGCTGGATTTCAAACTGACCTTGGGGGATGGGTCGGCTTATCCTCACCCAGGGCGCCTTTGGGCGGTCAACCGTCAGGTGGATGTGAGGACTGGCACCATCCTGGTTGAGGCCCAGTTCGCCAATCCTGATAATGTGCTTCGGCCGGGTGGTTTCGGCCGCATCAGCTCGGTGGTGAGAATTCAGCCTGGTGCGTTGCTGGTGCCGCAACGCGCCGTGAACGAATTGCAGGGCGGCTACCAGGTCGCGGTGGTGGGCAGCGACAACAAGGTCAGTATCCGGACGGTGAAAGCGGGTGCGAAGGTAGGCACTTTGTGGGTGATCGACGAAGGCCTGAAGCCCGGCGAGCGGGTGGTGGCCGAAGGCGCGCAAAAGGTAAAGGACGGAATGGTGGTAAACCCCAAACCTTTCCAGGAGACTAGCCCGGAAAGCTAAGTACGCCGTTTCGCATTGTGGTGGCGTGTTTCGACAACATTCCACCCCTCACCCACCGCCTCGCAGTTCTGCCTCTCCCCACGGGGAGGGCAGTTTTCTTAACGTTTTTCAGCGGGCTGCTCGTAGGAGAGCAATCCGTCAGGCAGAGAATTCCAACGCTACCGACAAAGGGGAGTTTCCGGCAGCCGGTCTGTTTCGCCCGACACCATGGCTAAATTCTTCATCAACCGTCCCATCGTGTCCATGGTGATTGCCATCGTCATGGTCATTGTGGGCGCAGTGGCCATTCTCAGCTTGCCAACCGCGCAGTTCCCTAACATCGCCGACCCTCAGATCCAGGTCAAAGCCACCTACCCGGGTGCGGACGCCCTCACCACAGACCAGGCCGTAGCCACGCCCATCGAGCAGCAGATGAGCGGCGTGGACAACATGAACTACATGTACTCGCTCAACCAAAACAGCGGCCAGTCGAACCTGACGGTGGATTTCGATGTGAAGACCGACCCGAACACGGATCTGATTCTGACCCAGATGCGCGAGTCTCAGGCGGCCTCACAACTTCCTTCGGAAGTGAACGCGCAAGGCGTCATCGTGCAGAAGTCCACTTCCGCCCCGCTGATGCTGTTCGACCTCTACTCACCGTCGGGCCAATACGACGCCCAGTTCCTGGCCAACTACGCTTACATCAATCTGGTCGACCCGCTGACGCGCGTTTACGGCATAGCCAGCGTGACGATCTTTGGCGCCGGGCAGTACGCCATGCGCTTCTGGGTGAACCCGAACCGGCTGGCCAGCCTGCAGATCACAGTCCCGGAGATCATCGAAGCCGTCAAAGCGCAGAACACCGTGAACCCCTCGGGACAGATCGGCGGCGAACCGGTGCCCCCGGGGCAGTCGTATACCTACGCCGTGCTGGCGCAGGGGCGCCTGGCTACAGAACAACAGTTCGGCGAGATCGTCATCCGCGCCAATCCGGATGGCTCGATCGTGCGGCTCAAGGATGTGGCTCGAATCGAGCTGGGCGCGCAATCGTACGCCAATCGGGGCTACCTGGACAGCGTTCCCTCGGCAGCGGTAGCGATTTACCAGCTTCCCGGCTCCAACGCCATCAAGGCCGCCGCCGGGGCCAAGCAGCTCATGGAGCAAATGAAGCAACGCTTCCCCCCAGGCCTGGACTACGTTATCGCGCTCGACACCACGCTTCCTGTGACGGCGGGCATCCATGAGATCGTCAAGACGCTGGTGGAAGCGCTCGCGCTCGTCATCCTGGTGGTGTTTATCTTCCTGCAGGGCTGGCGGGCTACCCTTATCCCGCTGCTGGCCGTGCCCGTGTCGCTGGTCGGCACCTTCATGATCTTTCCGTTGCTGGGCTTTTCCATCAACACCCTCTCGCTCTTCGGCCTGGTGCTGGCCATCGGTCTGGTGGTGGACGACGCCATCGTGGTGGTGGAGGCGGTCGAACATCACATCGAGGAGGGAATGACTCCAAAGGATGCCGCTTTCAAAGCCATGGAGGAAGTCTCCGCACCGGTGGTAGGTATCGCCATCGTCCTGTCGGCGGTGTTCATACCCACGGCCTTCATCCCGGGCATCACCGGACTGCTCTATCAGCAGTTCGCGGTCACGATCGCGGTATCGGTGATCTTCTCGGCCTTCAATGC
>DATDGR010000095.1:0-13160 GCA_036521995.1 Terriglobia bacterium
GGGTTTCATCCGGGGAGGCAGATGCCGGCGTCGTGATCCACGAAGGGCAGTTGACCTATGGTCTGGAAGGCTTAAGCAAGCTGGTGGACCTTGGGGAGTGGTGGCAGGGCGAGACGGGCCTGCCGCTACCGTTGGGCGGCAACGTCATCCGGAGGGCGCTTGGGCCGGCGGTGATCAGCGAAGCGGCGCGGCTGCTCAAAGAGAGCATCCAATACGGGCTCGATCACCGCGAAGAGGCGCTGGTTTATGCCATGCAGTTCTCGCGGGGGCTCGACCCCGCGACCGCGGACCGCTTCATCGCCATGTACGTGAACGACTGGACGCTCGATTACGGCGAACGCGGCCGGCGAGCCGTCCAGTTGCTGCTGGATCGTGGCTTCGAGGCCGGCGTACTGCCGGCGCGAGTGCAGGCCGAGTTCATCCCGTCGTAGGTTTCCCGGACGCCTATCCGTAACCCGCACCAGGATAGAGCAGGTTAAGGGCGGCAGCGAAGATCGGACGGAAGAGGAAATCGAATACCTTCCAGGCCAGAAGGAGCCCCACCAACGCCAGAGTGCGATTTCGGCCGGCGTCAGCCAGGCGCCGCCCCAGACTCTCGGGAAGCAGAAGCCCGATGGCCGCGATGCCGTCAAGGGGCGGGACCGGGAGCAGGTTGAAGGCCCCCAGCAGCAGGTTCAGGGAAAAGAGAATGCTCACCAGAGCTGCCACCGCGCTGGCCACGGACCCGTCCGGCGAGGCGGCTCCAACGACGTGTGCGAAATTAACCTGCCTGGGCAGCGCGAAGGCTCCAAAGGTGAGGCCTACGCGAATGCTGGCCGCGGCGACGACCACCAGAGTGAAATTAGCTGCTGGTCCGGCGAGGGCCATCCAGGCGGCGCGACGCGGATACTGGCGCCGCCAGCCAGGGTCGTAGGGCGCGCTCGCCCACCCGATCATCCATCCGCCTATCAGGTACGACAAGATCGGCACCATCACTGTGCCGAAGGGCTCGCGCCGGATGTGCGGGATGGGATTGAGCGTCATCTGGCCGGCGAGGAAGGCCGTAGGATCGCCACCCAGCTTGGCTGCGAGGGCATGAGCGCCCTCGTGGCAGGTCAGAGACAGAAGAAAGGCGACGTACCAGAGAAGCCCCAAAGCCAGCGTGTCCGGGTTCATTTTGCCGGGTCACCCATAACACCCGCGGGATCGAGTCGGGACCCCATCATTCCCGCGAGAGGCTGGGTCAACCCGGACGCCTGGCGCGCTAAGCAACCGGTCAATCCTTGAAGTTCGCTGCTTTTCACTCCGACGCACCGGCTGGGCGTCTTCGGGCGCGCGCGGATTTCGGAGCTTCCAGTGGCTGGGGAGTTTCTTCCGGCTTCGCACTTTGTGCGGCCCGGTAAAGCTGTTCGATCCGCGCCAAGCCGGCGTTTTCGTCCTCGACCAGGTCAAAGAACTGGCTCAGCTTGACGCCGTCGAGGATTCGCCGCACGTGAGGATTCATGCCGCTCAGCACGATGACGGCGCTGGCCTCGGCCGCAAGCTCCCGGCTGCCGGCCAGGAAACCGAGTCCCGTCGAGTCAATATAGGGGACCTCTCCGAAGTCAAATAGGAACTTTCGGGTTCCCGCTTCGATCAAGTCCAGCACTTTTTGGCGCAGGAAGGGGCCGTCACTGCCGGCTACAAACTTGCCGCTCAAGCTCAGGATAGAAACGTCGTCTTTGAAGCGGAGCGTGACTCTCACGGCCGACCTCGTGCGGCGGAACTCGTCCGCCCGGGAAGCCCATTGGCGGTTGGAAAAGCTTACCGCCGCCGGTCCATCTGGAAACTCGTACGGCAGGAAGCCGTCACCGATCACCTTCAATGCTAGGAGACGAGGAGGCGGCTGTCAAGTGCAGCCACGTCGTCACCATTCTGCAGTGCAGACGGGGGATCTGGAACGATCTGGTGGGCCTGGGTAGAGTTGAACTACCGACCTCACCCTTATCAGGGGTGCGCTCTAGCCACCTGAGCTACAGGCCCGCGACTACAGCGTCCACTCGGCGTGGAATCGAACCGGACGCTTTTTTAGTATAGGCTGACCGGCGGGTTGGCGCAAGCTCGGTACGCCACCCTCTCGGAAGCCGCCGGCGCGAGCATCAGATCAAGAAGATGACGAACCGTTCGTTGGATCGAGGCGTTGCTTATTGACGATCCTCGCTGCGCGGCTCGATCCATCGCCCTCAGAGTTTCGCGCCCAGCTCCGCCTCCAGCACGGTCTCGATCGCGGGGTTGAGACCCGCATGCGAGTGAAGCACCTTGCCCGCAGGATCCACCACAAAAAGGATCGGGATGCCATAGGCCTGGTAACTGTCTGCGGCCTGGCCGCGGTCATCGATCAGGACCGGAAAGGGCAGCTTGTTCGCTTCGGCGTAGTGGCGCGCCGCCTCAGGGTCCTGGTCGATGCTGACGGCCAGCAGCTCGACATTCGGGTTGCGGTTCTGACGGTAGAAAGACTCGAGCAAGGGCATCTCGAGGCGGCAGGGACCACACCAGCTTGCCCAGAACGCCAGAACTACCGTCTTCTTTCCGCGGTAATCGGAGAGTTTCACCACCCTGCCGTCGAGCGCCTTGAGCGTGAAGTCCGGCGCCACGCTGCCGGTTAGCGGACTGTCGTCGCCCTCATCGGCGGCGACCTCCGCTTGCCTGGCCCGTTTCGTAAGCCAGCCAGACAAGACAATCAGCAGGATCAGCCCGAGAGCCAGGAGCAGGGTCTTGCGCGGATTCATGCCAGCCATATCTTAACCGAAGCGCCGGTCCTGCAGCGCGAAACTTGAGGCCCTTGAGACCGCACGTTCCGGCAAGTGTCAGCACGGTGAGAGAATTCCTCTAACCGCGACGCGGCGCTCCAAGACAGCCATTTTGTGGCACACTGAAGATATGGCGCGTGGTTGGGAGAGCAAATCGGTGGAAGCCCAGATGGAATCCGCCCAGTCGCAGCCCGCGCCCGCCGCGGGTCGGCTCACTGCGGACCAACGCGCCCGGCTGCGGGAACTCGAAGGCCTTGGGCTGTCCCGCACGCGAGTGCTTCGAGACCTCGCTTCGGCAACTCATCCCCGTCATCGCGAAGTTCTCGAATCCGCCCTGAAGCATCTGGAGGAGAAGATCACAGCCTTGAACCAGGCGGCGCCTCCGGGATCTTAGCCGCCGCCGTCGACCTACGTGATTCTGCTGCGAAGGCTCGTCCCGCTTGAGACAAACTCTTGGTCACCGGTTAGGTTCAGATCATTGATTCAATGAGGCTTATGTCTATTTGCAAGATTTTTGTTGCCGTTGGGGGAATCCGCGGCTTCCCAATCTTGCTGTATTTGATTGATCAGAAGTGACTTATCTCAATCTCGTTGCAACGGGCTCTGTTTCAGCTTTGGATGTAGCCTCGTTTTGTTGATTCTAAAGGGCATTCCAGCTTTGGTCTAGCCCCCGGCTTTTGATTATGTTGTTGATTCTAAATAACATTCCAGCTTTGGCATTTAGGGGGGTGGGGGGTACCCTCTTTCGCCCCAGGCCGCGCGTTTTTAGCGTAAACATGTGGGCTAGTCGAGTGATCTCTCGCCCATCCCGTCTCTGCAAGTCTAACCCGTCAGCCATATCCCATTGTGTCGAAATTTCAGGCGGCGGTCAAGGCGTTTCGATGCCGTCGTGATCATTGAGGATCACAAGCCCTCGTTCACACAAACTCACGCGCCCTCGCCGCTGAGGAGAGCGCCCCAGCAGGCTGCTAGTCTAGTCCACGCGATGCAGCGCCACCTCCATAAACTTCGAGGCCTCAATCATGTCCGGTGCCGTGAACACCACCGTGTCGGGGCGCGGGCGCTCGACTCCAGGCAGGTAAGAGAGAATCTCAGCGTCCAGCAATTGCTGAAAAGTGATGGCCAGGCGCACGGGGTGGGCGATGCGATAGGGCTTGATCCCAGCGCGCCGTTCGACTCCGCGCTTCATGCCGACGCGGATCAGCTCGCGCGCCTGCTCCGGCGGCAGCATGATGGCGGCATGATACCCCAGCGAGTGCTTCACTTCGGCGGTTTCGATGCCGCCCAGCAGGGTTTTGGCTTCTTCGCCGGCCATCTGGTCGCCCGAGAGAAAGACGACGGGCACTCCGAACTCTCCGGCGATGGCGGCGTCAAAGCCGATCTCCCCCACTGCGGTGCCGTCGAGCGCGAGAGTCATGGTCCCGTTGAAGGTGTGAGGCAGGGTGGCGCCGGCCGTGCCTTCGCTCGCATGAAAGCCGACGAAAGCGGCGGCGGCGAAGGTATTGTCGATGCCTCCCATCATGCCGAGCGGACGCGGCCAGCCGCGAATCAGGCGCGCCCGCTTGTCGAAAAGGTCGAGGTCGATGTTCTGGCCGTCGGCGTGGGAATCGCTTACCAGGACCTCGGTGGCTCCGGCGTCAAAAGCGCCCGCCACGGCGGCATTGGCTTCCTCGGTGAGCAGGCGGCGGAACTCCTGGTACTCGCGGCCGCTGGAAGACGATTGCACCGAAGTGCTCACTCCATCCACGCCTTCCATGTCGGTGGAGATATAGACCTTGAGACCCGTCTGTGCCGCAGCTCGCAGTGCGAGAAGGCTGAGACTCAGGATCAGAATGAAGCGCCGCGCGCGCGGCAGGCCCAAGACGCCCGCTTTCACGCGACCCCGTATGCGATCCTGGACCGACTGATCCATGCCGATCGGCTTCCGTAGTGCTTTCAAGGTTTCGAATTCAGATCATAGCCTGCTTCTGAACCCAGGCCGCTGACAAGCGCTAACTCAAGCGGAATTCCTTCCGAATAGCCCGCCATCCGTCCAGATCCGTAAATCCTTGGCGACAAGCGAGGAGTAATCCTGCGAAGGCGCAGGCGAATGGGCCAACTTCCGAGTGACCGACCACCCATTCCCTGTCATCTAGGAGTGAATGAATGGCGCTTCGCTCACACTTGCAGAACGTCTCCCTCGCGCGCCACCATCTGGTAGAGCACGGGGTTGACAAAGAATCCGAGGAACAAGCGCGAAATCAGTCCGGCCACTACGACAATGGCGAACGGGCGCTGGGTGTCGGAACCGATGCCGTGGGAAAGGGCGGCAGGCAGCAGACCAAGGCACGCTACCAGGGCGGTCATCATAATGGGACGCAAACGGAGCAGGGAAGCCTCATACGTGGCTTCGCGGATTCCCTTGCCTTCCAGCCGCAGCTTGTTGATGTATGAGACCAGAATGACGGCCGTCTCCACCGAGACGCCCATCAGGGCCAGTAGTCCGAGAACTGACGAAACACTGAAGGGCGTGTGCGTCAGCTTCAGAGCGAGCAAGGCGCCTACGGGCTCGGTCATCACGACTCCGAGCGCGATGGTGATGGGAAACTTGAAGTTTCCATATAGCGCAAAGAGGATCAGAAAGATCAGAACCACGGTGAGCGGCCCGATGATGGCGAGCTGACTGCGCGCGGCCAGGTACTCGTCATACTCGCCTCCCCAGTTCATCCAGTAACCCGAGGGCAACCTGACGACGGCATTGACCGCCCGCTGCCCATCGGACACGGCGCGGGCCAGGTCTCGCCCCACGATGCTGTACTGAATGCCGATATAGCGCGAGTTGTTCTCCCGATAGATGAAAGAGGCGCCGTTCCCTTGCTGAATGTCCGCGAGGGCGCTCAAGGGGATCTGCTGCCCGCCTGGCGTTCCCACCAGCAGGCTCCCAATCTGGTGCGCGCTCGACCGGAACTGGGGCTCGGTGCGGACCACAAGGTCGAAAAGCTTTTCACCCTGGATCACTTGCGTGGTCGCCTGGCCCCCCACCGCGGCCTGCACCACCGCCTCCACGTCCGAGACATTGATGCCGTAACGGGCGATCTGTTCGCGGTTCACGTCCACGAGCAGGCTCGGCTGTCCCAGCTCGCGCACCACGGTCAGTTCGGTGAAACCGGGTACGCGGCTCAGCACCTGCTTGATCTGAAGGGCTTTGTCCTGAAGCACATGCAGGTCAGTTCCGTACACCTTGACCGCGAGCGCGCTCTTCAGTCCGGTCAGAGCCTCATCAACCGCATCTTCAGCGGGCTGCGTGAAATTGAAGATGATGCCGGGGTAGGATTCGAGGCGGCGGCGAATGGAGTCGGTCAGTTCATCTTTGGTGCGGAGTTCACCGCTCCAGGCTCGGTCCTTGTAAGGTTTGAGGCCCACGTAAAACTCGACATTGAAAAACCCGGTGGGATCGGTGCCGTCGTCGGGTCGCCCGAGCTCGGAGCCTACTTCGGTCACCTGAGGGTAAGACATCAGGATATCGCGGATCTGAGGCGCAATCTTGCTGGCCTCATCGAAGGAGATGGTATACGGCATCGTGGCCCTAACCCAGAGCGCGCCTTCGTCAAGGTGAGGCATGAACTCACCGCCGATGGCCGGCGCGAGGAGCAGCGTACCTGCGAAAATGAGGGCCGCCACCGCAAGGGTCAGCTTGGGACGATCCAGGCACCAGTTGAGCTCACCAGCATAAACGCGCTTTACCCACTCAAAGGGCCGGTTCACGCGTTCCTTCACCCCGCTCTTGAACCAATAAGAAGCCAGCACCGGCACCAGGGTAAGAGCCAGGATCAACGCGCCGATCAAGGCGAAGGACATCGTATCGGCCATGGGATCGAAAAGCTTGCCCGAGGGTCCCGTCAAGGCATAGATCGGCACGTATCCGGCGATGATCACGGCCACGGAGTAGAAGACCGGCCGGTCGACATCTCGAGCCGCCGCCAGGATCACGTCATTCAGCTTGTAGTCCTGGCCCTGGCGAAGCCCCAGTTCGCGGTAAATGTTCTCCATGATCACCACGGTGCCGTCGATAATGATTCCGAAGTCGACGGCGCCGATGGAGAGCAGATTCGCCGAAACGTCGTGGAGCCGCAGGAAGATAAATGCAAAGAGCAACGCCAGAGGAATGGTGAGCGCCGTGATGATGGCCGCGCGCACGCTCACCAGGAAGAACATCAACACGACCAAGACCAGGATCATGCCGCGCAGCAGGTTCCCTTCCACCGTGTCGGTGGTGAGCTGAACGAGGGCACTGCGATCATAGAAGGGCCGGATCTTCACGTCGGACGGCAGCACCTGGCGGTTGAGCTGCTCGGTTTTCTGCTCCACACGCTTCAATACATTTTGGGTCTGCTCGCCACGCCGCATGAGGATGACGCCTTCCACGGCGTCATCGTTCTTCTCGAAACCGAACTGGCCCAACCGGGGAGCGTGCCCGATGGTCACCTGCGCCACGTCGCGGACCCGGACGGGCGCGCCATTATTGCTGGCCACTACGATGTTGCCGATGTCCTCAATGTCCTTCACGAGACCGAGACCGCGCACATAGTAGAACTGGCCACCTTGCTGATAAAAGCCACCGCCGGTGTTGCCGTTGTTCGCGGCCAGAGCCTGCATGACCTGGGGCACGGTGAGGTGGTAGGAGTAGAGGCGCGCCGGATCCAGGAGCACCTGGTACTGCATGACGGTGCCCCCGAAGCCCGAATCGTCCGCCACGCCGGGAATTGACTTGTAGGCGCGCTCCAGCACCCAATCCTCGATGGTCTTCAGCTCCTGGGGCGTGTGGTCCGGGCTCTCGATCACGTAGCGGTAGACCAGGCCGCTCGGGCTGAAGAGCGGTGCGAGCGAAGGCGTTACACCGCCCGGCAAAGTCACGTCGCTCAAGCGCTCGAAGGCGACCTGGCGGGCGAAGTAATTGTCGGTATCGTCTTCAAAAGTGAGAATGACGTCGGAGAGCCCATAAAGCGAGATGGAGCGCATCACCACGAGCTGCGGGACGCCGTTCATCTCCACTTCAATCGGCAGGGTTACGAGGCGCTCCACCTCTTCGGCCGCGTGGCCCTCCCACTGCGTGATGAGCTCAACCATGGGAGGTGAGAGGTCAGGATAGGCGTCCACCGGCATGCGCTCAAAGGACACGATGCCAGCCGCCGTAATGAAAGCGACCAGCATCAGCACCAGAAACCGCTGCTTGAGGGCGAACTGGACGATGCGATGAACCATAAGCAGAACGGCGGCGGGTTAGCTCGGGAGCCGCGCGCCGGCCTCAACGCTGAAACGAGTTGGCGAACTGCAGGAACAGGCTGCCGTCCGCCGCCACCTGCTCGCCCTCACGCAGGCCGGAGAGAATCTGGGTCCGTCCGCCCTGGCTTTCACCGATGGTCACCAGCCGCTCGCCAAACTGGTTCGGTCCCTTGGCAGTGTAGACGAAGGGCTGATTCTCGGCATTTCGCAGCACGGCGGCGTCGGGAACCGTGATTGCATGCAGGATTGCAGCCGCCCGCACGATGGCGGTGACATACATGTCCCTTTTTAGCTTTTCTTCCGGATTGTTCGTCACGATGCGCACCTGCAGCGTTCGTGTGGTTGGGTCAACGGCCGGAGCAATGTAGGAAATGCGCCCCCGAAAAATGTCCGGGTAAGCGTCGGTGCTCATTTCCACCTGATCACCCACGCGAACGTAGCCCAAATCCTGCTGGTAGACGTTGGCCAGCACCCAAACGGTTTTCATATTCGAGATGGTGAAGCACTGCGTGGCGCCCGCCTGCAGCACCTGGCCGGGCGACACCAGCCTTTCGACAATTTCTCCTCCGATCGGTGCTAGCAGGGGAATCTGTGCTGAAGAAGGGCGCCCGACGAGCGCATCCGGAGAAACCCCAAGCACCTTGAGTGCCTGCTCCGCCGCTTGGAGATCGGCGCGAGCCTGGTCGCGAGTAGACTCGGCCTGCTCCAAATCAGCTTGGGCATTGGCCCCGTGAGCGTAGAGATCCTGAGCGCGGACGTAACTCTTCTCGGCGAGCGAAAGCGCGTCGCGGGCCTTCAAATAATTTGTGCGATCCTGGGCGTAGTCCGGGCTTGCGACCTCCAGCAACACCTGACCGGCGCGCACAACCTCGCCCGGGGAGACCAGGATTCTTGAAACGGGACCTCCCACCTGAGTAATGACCGGCGTGGTCTCAAAATTGTTGTACGCCACCGATCCGGTGAGGCGCAGCACCCGCGGCAATGGCGAGGCTTCCACCGTGACGACCTGGACATGCGACATCTGCTCTTGCGGCACGGTGAAAAGCTGGGCGCTCGCGCTCTCGGCGCGGTCCGTGCCGTAAGCCACCGAAGGCTCGCCGGCATCGGTCGCGCGGTGTCCGCAGGCCGCGAGCATCAGCACGCCAACTAGCGGCGGGAGCAGGATTGCCGCCCGAGCTGCGCCTTTACAACAGCCCCAGATACTTCTCATAGCAGACTCCTTGTGGCTCAAGACCACAAGCCCTTGAAGACACGGCCGGTCCCAACCTGAGTGACCCCTGAATCACCAGACTGCGAGCGGCCGTAACCTCAGCCACCCCGCCGGAATAGGTCCAAGACTTGAAGCTGAAAAAGGAAAGCGCGATCAGCAAAGGGGAGGAGCACGACCGTAGATCGCCGCTGGACGCCTAGAGAGGAAATAGACCGGTACCCGGCTGACCGCAAAGAAACAGTACGTCACCGGGTGCGGACTTGCGGACATGAGGGCGGGCCGGGCGGCGCCGAGCCGCATGATCTGGCAGACCGGGCATAGCATCCAGTCCGAAGCAGCCGGCGCCTCGAAGGGCGGCGCCCCGCGTGCAGTGGACGCCGCGTTCCGGTTCACCAGGCCCGCACCGTTGTGGTCGTGAAATCCGGAGACAGTCAGCAAGCTCAATTGCAGAAATAGCAGACTGCTCGCGACTGGACGCCTAAGTTTATGTCTGTGCGGAATATGCACTTGCTTATTCTAACAAAGCACCAGCGTGGGAAGGCAACTCAATTGCCACGGCGAGCGACCGGGGTAACACGAGTGAGATTCGACGCCTGTCGCTCGGTCCGGCGCGCCACACCAAGGTAGGAGTCAAACAGCCGGGCAGTCCTGTGTAGCCTATGCGCTCCGAGGTCTGTCTCGCACGCAGAGCCACTCAGTCGCCGAGTGCCCGACGATCCGTCCAGAAATCGATTACAATCCTTCCGCACAGTTTCCCAGTGGCCCGTACCGGCTTTGAGGCGCACGAATTCTGGCACATGCGCAAGAGTGATATAAGTCGAGGACCCGAACTCACCAGGTGGTTCGATAAACGTCCTGCAAACCTTGGGGAATCATATGAAACCTGAAGTGAGTTCAAAACGTCTCGCAACCCTGCACACATCGAGGTTGGCCGCGAGCCGGACGGATTAGCCTAGACGGTCCGCGCGAATGGGCGATAATGGGCCCGTTCGAGAATCGCATTCGAGTGCCGCTCGCGTCCAAACGATCAGCAAGCATTGTGCGCAGGAAAAGACGGCCCGCTTTCGCGGTCCTTGCTGACAAGGAGAACAGGATGAATCCCTTTCCGACGAGAATGACGCGCGGCGCCGGCGCATTGGCGGCGATCTGGTTGTCGGTGACAGCCGCCGCGGCGCAGACCGCGACTTCACGGATGGTGAGCGCCGCCAATGCCTTTCTCTCGACACTCGATGAGAAGCAGCGGCAAAGCGTCCTGTTTGCTTTCGACGACGAAAAGCAGCGGGCACGCTGGTCCAATCTGCCCACGTCCTTCGTTCCTCGGAGCGGCATCAGCCTGAAGGAAATGAATCCGGCTCAGCGATCCGCTGCCATGGCTCTGGTGTCATCCGCCCTTAGCCGAAGGGGGTTTGAGAAGATTCAGCAAATTATGGACGGGGACGAACTCCTCAAAATGAGCGATGCAAATCGACCGCCTTTCGGTAACGCTGGCAGCCGCCCGCCGATTGGGAACGGCAAGGGCCCGCCACCCGGGAATGGGGCGAATCGGCGTCCGCTCGGCGGCGCTCCTAACGGCGCGCCATTTGGCAAAGATCTCTACTACATCTCCATCCTGGGAAAGCCTTCGGAAAAAGACCCCTGGATGTTGCAGTTCGGGGGGCATCATTTAGCGCTCAACATCACCATCGCCGGTGAACGCGGTATTCTCACGCCGACCCTCACCGGCGCTCAACCTGCACTCTACACCATTGCCGGAAAAACCGTGCGGCCTCTCGGCGGGGAGAGCGACAAGGCTTTAGCCTTGCTGAATGCCCTCGACGATGGCCAGCGGAAACAAGCGATTCTGAGCTACCATTTGGCCGACCTGGTGCTCGGTCCCGGGCAGGACGGCAAAACGATAGTGCCCGAGGGTTTGAAGGCTCCCGCCATGAACGAGCGGCAACGCGCCATGCTGCTCGACCTGATCTCCGAATGGGCGGACATCATTCATGAAAGCGCGGCCGCGGCCCGTATGGCCGAGCTTAAAGCCGATATCGACGAAACCTGGTTCGCCTGGAGCGGTCCAACAACCGCTGCTCCCGGCAAGAACATCACGGCGTATTATCGGATTCAAGGCCCGCACCTCGTCATTGAGTACGCCCCCCAGACCCTGGGCGGCGATCCCTCCATGCATGTCCATACCATGTACCGGGATCCGACGAATGACTACGGACGGGGGATTACGAAAGAATGAAGGCTAGGCTCGTCGCCGCTGCGGTGATTCTTCTGTCCCTCGTAGGGCTTGCCTCCGCGCACAGGCTCGATGAATACCTGCAAGCCACCATCATCTCCGTGGAGAAGGACCATGTTCAGGCATCCATGCGTCTCGTCCCCGGCGTTGCCGTGTTTTCCTCCGTCATTGCGAGTATCGACAGCGACGGAGACGGCGTCCTCTCCCAGGCGGAGCAGTGGGCTTACGCGGAGCGCGTGCTTGGCGATCTCTCGCTTACGCTGGATGGCAATCGTCTGAGGCCCAGGCTTGTCTCAGTGAACTTCCCGGGAATCGAGGAGATGAAAGAAGGACTCGGGGAGATTCAAATTGACTTCACTGCGGATTTGCCGCGCGGCGGCCCCGCGAGAAAACTCATCTTCGAAAACCATCACCAAACCCAGATCGCAGCCTACCTCATGAATTGCCTGGTTCCGCGCGACCACGATATCCGAATCGTCGCTCAGAATCGGAACGAACAGCAGTCGTTCTATCAATTGGACTATGTGCAGGCTGGCGGTTCTTCGGACCCGGCACCGCTCAAATGGTGGACAAGCGTCCGCAGGTGGATGGGTGGGGTCGGCTTCGCCAGCATATTCTGCCTCGGCATGCGGCACATCGCTGAAGGTACGGATCATCTTCTGTTCTTACTGGCACTTCTTCTGCCTGCGCCTCTCATCGCCTCTGGTTCGCGCTGGGCGGGATTCGCCGACGGGCGCCGCAGTCTGCGCCGGATTCTCAAAATTGTGACGGCATTTACGATCGGGCATTCGACCACACTGGCATTAGCCGCATTGGGACTCGTCCGGGTGCCCAGTCGTCCCATTGAAGTGCTGATCGCGGTTTCGATTCTGGTGTCGGCTATTCACGCTCTCCGCCCGCTTCTGCCTGGGAAAGAGGCCGGAATAGCGGCCTTCTTCGGCCTTATCCACGGTTTGGCGTTTGCCGCCACCCTGGGCGAATTGGGGCTCGGCCGCTGGGAGCGTGTGGCCGGCATTCTGGCATTCAATCTAGGTATCGAAACGATGCAGCTGATCGTTGTGGCCGTTACCATGCCGTCTCTGGTTCTCATGAGTCGCACACGCCCGTATCGATTCTTGAGAATCGGTGGGGCACTCTTCGCCGGTTTCGCGTCCGTGGGTTGGATCGCTGAGCGGCTGTTTGGCATGCATAACTCGGTCGAGGTTGTGGTGGACATCGTAGCGCATCACGCCGTTTGGATCGCAGGCGCGTTGTTCCTGATTAGTCTCGGGTGTTGGCGGCTGCGTAACACTCTCGACCAGCAAGCCTGAACCACAGCCATCTGTTGGGTAGGCTGCACGCGTCTTCAAGAGTTTCAACTATGCCAGTACATGGACTCGATTTCACGGAGCTTGCTCCGGCGCCCAGCTTCCCGTGAGCCGCTCCGGATACGTCCGGCTGCGCGAAATCCTCGAAAGTTGAAGAACCCGTTGCACTTCCGCGATCCAACCTGGACCATCGGGCCTCGTGGTGCCCAAAACGGCCTCACTTTTGACCCAAGACCAGATATCACCCTTGTTTTCATCAACATGCGGCATGATTACGAATAAGCATCTTGTTTTCTGAAGCTTACGCGAAGCTTAGGGAGCTGTCGCGGTCGGTAACATACCTATTTATCAATAAGATGCTGGGTTTATGCCACCAAGTCATTTAT
>DATDGR010000096.1:0-11746 GCA_036521995.1 Terriglobia bacterium
GATCGCGTCGCCATAGCGGACTCGCGTGAGCGGGCTCGAAACGGCATCGAGCACGAGCTGCTTGACGCCTTCGAGGGGGTTTGGGAGGTTCGGCGCTGTCAGTTCCTGGTTCATTATTACCGTCCTACAAGACACAATTGACCGCAAGGGATTTCTGATCCCGTTTTGTGTTGTCCACAATTCACTTTCGCTTAATGTTATATTAAAATATAATCTTTATGTACACAACAAATCTACGCAAGGTCGGCGGCTCGATCATGCTGGCCGTGCCGCCTGCGCTGCTCGACATCCTGGACCTGCGGCCGGGAGCAAAGGTGGGCCTGGCGGTGCAGAGCGGCCGGCTGGTTGTGGAGCCGCAGCAACGACCACGGTATACGCTCGACGAGCTGCTGGCGCAATGCAATCCGCAGGCTCGGCGCAGTAAGGAAGAACGCCAATGGCTGGATGAAAAACCTGTGGGCGGTGAGTTGATCTGATGAAGCGCGGAGAAATTTGGCTAGTCAGGCTTGATCCCACACAGGGACACGAGCAGAAGGGCCGGCGCCCGGTCCTAATCGTTTCGCCGGAGGCGTTCAACCGCGTGACCAAAGTGCCTGTAGTGCTCCCGATCACGAGCGGAGGGAATTTCGCGCGGACCGCCGGCTTCGCCGTGACACTGGAGGGTGCCGGAACGAAAACAACAGGCATTGTTCGCTGTGACCAGCCCCGCGCGCTCGATCTCGGCGCGCGCAGCGGCAAGAAGATGGAAAGCGTTCCCGACGCAATCGTGGATGAGGTGCTGGCGAAGCTGGCACCGATATTCGAATAATACTTGCCCCCAAAGCGCGGAGCAGTAAGCCCAGGGCACGCGAACCGCGCAAGTGTCAAAGATTGACAATGTCTGTTATGGCGGCAAAGTGTCGGTTAGGAGCACCACGATCCATGAACGTCTCGCTTACGTCTGAGCTCGAAAGATTCGTCAGCGACAAAGTCGAGTCCGGACGCTACAACTCGGCGAGCGAGGTGATCCGCGAGGCCCTTCGCCTTCTGGAAGAGCACGACCAGGCCCGCGCCGCTCAGTTGGCCGGATTTAACCAGGAACTCGGCCGCCGTCTCGCTTCCATCGACCGTGGCGAAAGGGTGAAACCCACCGAGGCTCTCGCCCGATTGCAGCGTAAATCCGCACAGCGTCGAAAGCCGCAGGCGTGAGCGAATACGTTCTCGGAGCCGACGCCGTCCTCGATTTGGAGGACATCTGGGAGTACATCGCTTCTGACAGCTTGGCCGCCGCCGACCGCTGGATAGCCAAACTCTTCGATGCGTTCGAGGAGGTCGCGGACACGCCGGGCATCGGGCACCGCCGCGAAGAACGTCCTTTTATGTTACGTCAAATAGCAGCATGACCAGTAGGATTGGGAGGGGTAAGAAAATCTTCCTTCCCGACTTAGCGACTCCAGCCGCCGCGACCGCGGTCGTGCTGCCGGCGCTCATGCACTCGCTCCTGGTCTTCGCGTGCCCAAAATTTCTGAAAGTGCTCTAGATGTTGTTCAATTACCCCCAGACACTGCTTGGCCTTGCGGATCTCCTCACCTTCGCGCTCGAGTTGCCGCTGGTAGACCAGGCGTTTCTTCGGCCAGGCTTGCTCGAGTTCGGCCAGCCGTCGCTGACTGCCCTCGAGGAAACGGATGCTCTCGGCGTGCGTCTGTTCTAGGCGCCGAAGATCGGCTGAGGGCTTTTTTAGTCCCGTGCGGACGACGAGCCCCTGCACCGGGTGTTTCCGGTGCCAATCCTCGACCGCCGCGGCGCTCCTGGCCGCCTGGTCGGTCTCCCATTCAACGGTCTTCCACGTCTCGCGCCAAGCCTTGGCATCGGGATCCCACTGATCCTGTTCCCAGATTGCCCGCGCGTTCTGGACGTCCGGAACGTCCCGGGTGGCGAGGTGCCGCCATCGCTTCAGGGTTGATTCGCGATGGAGCGGTCCCTGGCCGTGGAAGACCGCTTCGACTTCCTCGAGGTGCTTTTTCTGCTCGGCCTGGCGCCGGCGGAGGGCCTCTTCCTCCTGACGCTGGGCAAGCTGATTCCGGAGTTGGCCGATATCAAGGACCACGGCCTTGCGCTGGGCATTGTCAGCGTGGACTTGGCGGAGTTGGTCGGCGCGATCGGAGAACAGCGCCCGGCGCACCATTTGGATGACTTTCCAGCCGAGCTTCACCTGGGGGGCCCGGTCGAGCTCGGCCGCCTTCTCGGCCTGACCCTTCTGGATCGCTTCTTCGCGCTGGGCGGCGATGGACCGGTGATCCACCCGCTCCGGCCGGCGGGCGCCGATGAGCTGCCTGTTGACCTCCTGAGCCCACATTTGGCGGACGGATTCCACTTCAATCCGCGCCGGCGCCAGACCGAGAGAAAGGCGTTTGGCGTCGGAGAGCTCGATTTCGCATTTCTCGGCCAAGGCGCCGGCGGTAACCTTCCGTGTCGTCGCCAGCAAATGCGCATGCCAGTTGCGATGGTCACCTTCGCGGTCTGGGGCATGCAGCGCCACATCGACGGCGCAGCCGTACCTGTTGGCCAAGCCAGCGGCGAACCGCACCGCCAGCTCCCGCCGCTCATCCTCACCCAGCTCGTCGGGCAGGGCGACCTCCCACTCCCGGGCGGTGCGGGCATCCTTACGCTTCTCGGCCTTCTCGGCGGCGTTCCACAGCTCGGCCCGGGTCCACTGGCCGGCGCCTTCGGGCAGGACGAGCTTGGTGTGCAAGACGCCGCTGCGCCGCGTGTAATCATGCTCGAGCCCCTGCCGCTCGTCGATCAGGCAGTCGCCGGAGCGGTAGGCGGCGGCGGCGACTGCGCTGCGGCCGGAGGAGCGGGCGAGGGGCTTGGTCGAGCAGTGGTAGATGGCCACTACGCGGCGCTCCTTTTTCCCGCCGCCTTGGCGGCGCAGCGGTTGCCGTTCGCCAAAGCGAACGGACCGTGCCAAAGCGCGGCAGGAGCAGGGTCGCAGGGACGCCAGTCCCCGCGCACGTGACTTGCGGGAGTGAGCGAAAGCGAACGAAGCAAGTCGTAAGTGCGCACTTGCTTTGCTTCGTGCTGCCGCCGCTTGCCGCCATACCGCATGTATGGGATTATGGACCAACGCGGCGGCCAACACAAGCACGCCTCCGGCGTGCCGGGAAAAGCCCCGTAGGGGGACCCTTTATGCAACAGCGCACGCTGGAACAGCAAATCGCCGAAGCCGAAACCCGGCTCGCCCGCCTCCGCACCCAAAGCCGCCAGCTGGAAAACGGCCAGAAGATCATTCTGGGCGGCATGCTCCTGGCGGCCGCCAGGCACGATCCCAAGATTCGCGCCTGGGTGATCAAGGAAGCGGGCAAGGCGGTCACCCGCGAGATCGATAAGAAGCGGCTCGAACCGCTTCTTGCTGAGTTGACGGCGATGAAGGACGAAAACGGTGACGATGCCAAAACCGGCGCCAGGGAGGAGCAGGCCACTGCCGGCGGCAAAGCTTGATGCCAGGCGGCTCTCCTGAGAATATGCCGGCAACCTTCGAGCCCCGCCTGGATATCCTTCCTGAATCTCAGCGCCGGTTGTGGCCGGAGCTGGATGCGGTGCCCTCCGACTTCGTGCTGTATGGAGGCACCGCCCTGGCCCTCCAGCTCGGTCACCGGGTCTCGGAAGACTTTGATTTCTTCTCGTCTTCGGGCTTCGATCCGGACCGCTTGCGTTCCAGCCTGCCCTTCTTTCGGGAGTTGGATACGGCAGACCCGAACGCCTGGGTGCAGCGTAAACGCGACACCCTGGAGGCTTTCGTGGACCGCGGCGGGCCGGTCAAGCTGGCCTTCTTCGGCGGACTGAATACCCTCGGCCGGATCGAGGATCCGCGGCGGGCGGCCGGATCCCGGGTGCAGGTGGCCTCCCTGGTGGACCTGGCCGGGATGAAGATGCGGGTGATCCAGGTCCGGGGGAGTTGGAAGGACTACGTCGATCTCCATACCCTGGCTGCAAACGGGGTCGACGTAGCAACGGGTCTGGCCGCAGCCAAAGCGATCGACCGGAATTTTGATCCGGGGATTAGCATCCGGGCTTTGCAGTTTTACGGGGACGGGACGCTGGATCGGGTGGCGGCCGGGATGCAGCGAGATCTGACGCGCTGGGCCCAGGCGGTGAATCTGGGGAAACTGCCGGCCTTGCATCCCAAACGGGATCTGAGCCCTGGAGGGTTGGAGCGATGACTCTCATGGCGCCCTATTCGGAGGAATTACTGCGAGTAGCGAAGAAGGTGGTGTGGTACGACCGGCCGGAGCAAACACTGGGGGACTTAAAGACATTTCTGACGCACCTTATGGTTTATGGTTCGCCGGCAGATTTGGCCGTAGCGGAGCGCTACGTGCCAGAAGAGGAGTTTCGGAGGGTGTTGGAGGGTGCACCTGCCGGGGTGTTTACAGAAGAGGCTTGGAAACGCTGGCATGAGCGGTTTGGGATGCCGGTGCCGCCATTACCTCGGCGCCGGTTTCCGGATGGTTCGGTTGGGCCGGAGGTTGGGGGGTTCTTTGGCAGGTAGACGTAGAGGTAGTAGAGCGCTACGTGCCGGAGGAAGAGTTCCGGAGGGTATTGGAGGGGGCACCACCGGTGGGGGTGTTCACAGCAGAGGCATTGGAAACGCTGGTATGAGCGATTTGGGTTAGCGGTACCTGCGATCGCGGGTTGTCCGAAAACAAGACCACATTCGTTCAACGCTGATAGATATCCTTGCGATCTCCGACTTTGAGAACCAGCACCGTTGTTACCTCGTTCTGGATGTCGTAGATGATGCGATAGTCACCAACTCGTACCCTGTAAAAATCCGAACCAGCAAGTTTTTTCACTCCGGCGGGCCGCGGATTGGTACTGAGACTTTCGAGTTTATCGACGATGCGGCGTCTGACCCTGGCTTCTAATTTTCGAATTTGACGCTCGGCGGCGGGGGCAATCTCGATGCGGTAGGGCAAGGCGAAGTGTTATTCACCCAATTCGGCACGCAGTTTGGAAAGCGATTTGGTACCTTTTCTGCGGGCCTCTTTGCGAGCGGCGAGGGCATCAGAAATATCGCGTTTTTCTTCAATGGCTTGCAGGAGTTCAATGTCATCCATAGACACCACCGCTGCGATAGGCTTGCCTCGACGCTTGAGGATGACACGTTCTTTGCCGAAGGCAGCTCGATTCACCACGTCGGAGAACTCGTTGCGAGCTAATACGGTCGTCATCGATGCCATTTGAGTCCAAGGCCTCCTGTCTCAAATGTACATTTCGGCAATCTGGTTTGTCAACGTTGCCGTTGTTGTTGTCGTTGTGGTCGTTTCGTCATCGGTCCAAGACAATTGCAGTTTTGGCGCCCGCGCGGAGCGTCGCTCAGATCGACCACACTGCAGCGTTTGAGCCGCCCGGCCGCGGTTATGGCCGCCGTGGCATCCGGATAGGCACACAGATTCCGCCCGTCAAAGGCGGAAGGCTTGTCGCGTCCCCCGCGCCAACAGTCTAGTCAACCCCTCCGCCGGCTTTCAAGCAACCCGGGGGAATGCCTCGCGCTGCGCATTACAGCCCCGTGGCTGCGTCGGAAAGGCTTCCCCCTTGGCAAAGCCGGAAGAAAGAAACAAGAACAGCTTGTTTCGGCGTTCTGGAACAGGCTGGTTCGGGCTGGCGTGTCGATGCAGGCTGAACCGTCGTAAATTGGGTTAGCTCCAGCGCGCCATCTTGGAGAGGTGGTTTTTGGGGGTCATGCTGGCGGCTTCGGGGAATCTGAATAGCGCGTACGGCAACGGCCAGATTTGGACGGCATCGACTGCGTTTAACAGCGCCGTGTTGGCGCCGATCCCCAGTGCCTATCACTTCTGCCTCCCTGACTTTCTCCAACTCTCACTCCTTTGCGGGAAGCGCTAATGCCTCACGGGCCCAGGTTCGAGACTGCTCGTCGGAACCAGGATTATCTAACACCCGTTGCCAATGTTCACGCTCTAAGAGATCGCGTCGGGCTTGTGCTTCCCTGGTCTGCTGGACATCTCGCCGGTATTGACGGAGCGATTCACCTTGGAGACATTTTGGAACCGCCGTCTTTTATTCCGTCAGACCGGGTCTTCCAGGGCTGCTTTAGCCAACTGGTGCTCTTCGTCCGTAGAGAGCGGATCCTCAAGGATCTCGCTCCAACGTTTACGGAACTCTTCGGCTTCCTTGAGCTTCCCTGTCCTGTACTGCTTCAGATCGTGCGCTGGCGCTGCGAAACACTCCGGCACGGCCATCAGCAGGAAACCTACCCAATTGGCGATGTTGCGGCTCTTCTTGCATTGGGCGATCTTGGCCTCGGTGAAGTGAGCGATCTCCTCATCGGTTGCGGCGCTGTCGTACGCTTGGCACCGTTTCCGCAGAGTGCGCTCGGCGTCGTCGTCGAGTATCAGCCCGTTGCGCGCGAAAGCTTCGTTAAGCAACGACGACGACGGCGCCTGCCTTTTTTCTGCCTCTTTCTTATTGCCTATATAACAATTAGGAGGAACAGTAGAAGCTCCTTCCACTGTAGAAGCTGACCTAGCTTCCACTGTTACTGTGGAAGCTCCTTCTACTGTGGAAGATGGTCTATCTTCTACTGTGGAATGTGAGCTAGCTTCTACAGTAGAAGATAACTGATGGGGGTGGGCGAAGAACACGCCGGTTCCAGTTCGGAGAACCCAAATCTTCCCTTCGCCTCTCTGAACCGCCATGGCGGCGGCGTATCCACGGACCTGATAAACCGCCGCCTTCCGGTGGTAGATGTCGGCACCCTTGACGATTGCGATAAACCTCTTGTCGATGAGACGGCCCACGACGCTCTGGATCGTCCTCTTGGATACGCGGGCCTTCACGGCCAACTCCGCGTACCCCATGCTCACCGTGCGGTACTCCTCTGGTTGATCTCCCTTTCGCTTCGGCCCCCATAGCACATCGTAGACTGTCTCTTCCACATGTGTTAGCGAATCCTGCGCCCGCATCACCGAACGGACCCTGGAAGCCGTGAAAATGCCAGGAACACCCTCCGCCTTCCAGTAACCATCTTCCACAGTAGAAGCTGGTCCATCTTCTACTGTGGAATGTGAGCTAGCTTCTACAGTAGAAGATGGTCTAACTTCCGACGCAGCAATTGGTTGCTGGCGTTTGAAGTCCGCCGGCGTCTTTGACAGCGAGACGACCTTCTGGAAGAAGCGGCTCGGCATCAGGCGACGGCCTCAGAAGCCGACAACTGCGGCTCGCCGATCGCCATTCTTTGCCCCGCCAACTCGACCTCGGCCGCTTCCACCCTAGCCCGGCCGGCGTCGAGCGCCACGTCGTAAGAGTGCTGGCAGAGGTACAGGATATTGCGGGGAACCCCCTCCGACAGTTCATGGATCTTAGCCACAGCCTGCGGAAGAAAGAGATCTTTCTCTATGCCCCAAGCTTCCAGCCGATACTCAATCATCGCCTGGGTGTCCGCTACCGTCATCCGTTCCATCAGCAGCGGGGCTACGATCCGGGACCGGAAGGCCTTGTACCGGCGTTCCAGCAGGCGGTCCCGCAACTCGAGCTGTCCGGATACGACGACCTGGACAAGCTTCTCCGTGTTGGTCTCGTAATTGAGCAGCGCTCGCAGCAACTCCAATGCGTCGAGGTTGAGCCGCTGGCCTTCGTCAATGAAGATAAGCGTCGTCTTGCCGGCCTCGTGACTCGCTCCCAAGAACTCCTCAATGGCGTCCATCTGAGCGGTCTGTGACCGCTTTGGGCCAATGCCGTAGTCGGCGGAGATCAACTTCAGGAACTCGAAGGTGGTCTTGAACCGGCGGGTATCGGAGAAATAGGAGACGTTGCAGGCGGTATCCGCTTCGTACCCGGTGGCCAGATAGCGGAGCAGGGAAGACTTTCCCATTCCGTTGTCGCCAAGGATGCAGCACAGACCTTGCTTTCTGGCGATCGCGCGACGGAAACGCACAAGCGCCTCCTTTAGCGAGGCCGTCAGGTACATGCAGGTTGGATTGGGTGAAATGGAGAAGACAGGGACATCCATGGCAGTTTTATATCACGGCCTCGTTTGAAAGTTAAGCCTAATTTTCCAATTAGGTGCAACTCTATTTTTGCCGGGGCTAACTTTATCAACGGGGGGGCGCCGATCTTTCGCCCTTGATCCGCCGCGCTGTTCACAAGTGTTTGCAGCACCAGTGCTTCCTGGATCGACCTTAGCGCCCTCCGCAACGGCCCTTATTCACCTGGCCGGCCAACTGGAAACCGGCGACAGCTTCACCCTGGATTGCGATTTTGAGGTGTATCGGGGGTCCGCAATCGCGCTTTCCGGCTGCTGGTCCCTGCCGGCAAACGCTCTTGTGGGGGATTATTGAAACGTGTGTGCGGACCTTCGCAGGGGCCCCGCACACACGATGGAACAAACACTTATATGCAGACGGTACCGCACGAGTGGTCCAACCGCAATCGATTCCCCCAATGAGAGTGAATGGCCTTGGGCATTCATTTCGAATAAGGAGGCGCGATCCAACGATCTTCCAGTTCCTGACTGGCATAAACCGCCGGCCGGGAAGTATTTGCCAATCGTGCTCGATAAGATACACAAGAGCTCAAACCGCGAGGCGGATACGATGGAAGCCTGCATCGTCTACGCCCATCAAGCCGCTCGATATTCGCCCAATGCGGGCGACGATACTGTGCACTTCATCGGCTGGATTTGCGCTCGATATGGTTTCGTTGAGTCGAAATCTGGCGCCGCCTACGGCGACGATCTTCAATCGGGCCGGGTGATTCGACCGCGCGAGAGCTTCTTGCGGGGGCTCTGTAGGCAGAACGCATGGAACGCCGCCAAAAACGTGCTATCCGAGCGGCGCAAAACTGAACAGTTGCCGCCCATCCCGCCCGAACTCGCGGAACTCTTCGGGCCCGGGCCGATCAATCCTCGTACGGGGCGGCGCATTTGGAAAGCAGAATTTCAAAACTTCAGAAAAGAGCACAAGGAAATCAAATCCGAACAAGAACTCGCCAGGCGGCTGGGCGTGAGCTATTACATACTGAGCTCAATCGCCGCAGGCAGGGAGCGGCACGGCGACAACACAGCGAAAGAAGTGCTGAAAAAGATCGGGATAGAAATACCAGACTGACCCTGGCCATCCGGCGTCTTCGTTAACTCATCACCGCTCCACTACAACCTCACCGATTCGCCCAAAGACTGATTTTCAAACGCCTAAAAAACTCACGAAAAAACTCACTGCGTGGGTCGGGTGGTTGCATGGCACTGTTCGAGACATGCAGACCGCTGATTGGCTCACCAGTGCCGAAGCAGCTGTTCGATTAGGCATACGCCCCGGAACGTTGATCGTGTGGCGGCGCAGGCGGATAGGTCCCGCCTACGTGCGGTGCGGCGTCGCGATCCGCTACCGGGCAGCTGACGTTGAAGCCTACCTGGACGCACAGACTGTCCCCCAAGGGCGTGCGCCGAAAGCGCCGCTGTGGCCTGCACGGTGGAGGTGAAGGATATGCAGCAAGACGCGAAACCCGCCGTTGTTGGCAACGCATTAGCGACTGGAAGCCGCATCCGAAGCATAGCCTCAAGGGCTTCTTCACCGCAACCTTGCCGAGCGGGCTCGTCCTGCACGACTTGATGTTGCACCAAAACAACGGCTCGCGGTGGATTGGATTTCCCGCCCGCGAATGGAAGGCCGCGCAGGGCAACCGGCAATTCGCCCGATTCATTGAGTTCAGCGAGCGCGCGGCCAGTGACCGCTTCCGGGACCAAGTGCTAATCGCGCTCGATAAACATCTCGAGGCGCAGTCATGATCACACCGACGGGTGGCCCGCTCATGAAGCGCGATCTCGCGGCTCTGGCAGCCCGGTGGATCGACCCAAAGACGGCGGCAACTCAGTTCCTGCGGCGCGTTCATTCTCTCGACGGAGCCGAGGCCATTGGAAGGAACGGATCGGGCGATTACGCGGGAATGCTGATCCCCAACATTTGGCCGGGATCGGATTACATTCGCGAGTACCGCTTAAGGCGAGATCATCCCGAGATCGAAAACGGCAAGTTGACGCGGAAGTATCTTGCGCCGCCAGGGCTTCGAAGTCATCGAAAATCTGTACGGGAACAGGTGCATCGTCCTCGAAAGCGCGAAAGAAAGCGCCCGCGACATGGACCGTTTTGAGCACGGGCGGCGGCTCCTCGATAATGTTGAGGCGATTGGTCACAGAATACCGAAGCAAACTCATCGAAGGCGGGGATAATGAGGCGCGGAAAGTCTTCGGCAACAATGAATACGCCGCGAAGGAATCCGAAACCGTGATGGGGAACCAGGCGATGCGCCGTCAGCGGACCTTCGCATACGACGGGAAGCAGGTTGAGATGTTCCGCCACCTCAAGATCGGCATCGAAGCGAATGTGGCGAGAACCATTCGAGTTCATTTTCACTGGGATTCCGATCGCGAAAAGATTGTTATCGGGTACTGCGGCGAGCACCGCCCCGTTGCGAGCCACTAGCTCGCGCCGGACGGTTGAGACCCACAAAGCTGGCGCAGCTACTTCTCGAAGGCGACGTAGGCGCGCAGCCAGGGCACGAGCTTGTCGAAGCTGAACTGGTTTTCTTCGTATAGCCCGAGCACGAAATCCTGCGTCTCCTGGGCGTCGGCCGTGAGGCGCGCGCCGTTGATCGCGAGAAAGGTATAGGTCGCGGCAAAAGCCGTGCGCTTGTTGCCGTCGATGAACGGATGGTTTTGAGACATGCTCTCCCAAAGCGCCGCGGCTTCCTCGATCAGATCGGCGTAATAGCCGGTCTGCGGCCGGAAGAGGGCGGCTTCGAGCAGACCGGGGTCCCGGACGCCGTGGCTGCCGCCGTAACGCTCGATCTGGTCGACGTGCATGGCCAGCACTTCGGCCACGGTGAGGTAGTCGGTCATTCAGCGAGCTTTTTGTACAGGGGAGCGTATTTCTCGTGGCTGGCGAGGTAGGCGCCCATGACATGCGCGCGCGGCGTGGCCTTCTTGCGCTTCTCGATCAGGTCGGTGAGGGCCTCTTCAACGAGCACCTGGAGCTGGCGGCCTTCCTTGTCGGCAAGGCTGCGCACGGCCGAGAGGATCTCGGTATTGACCTGGGTGGCGAATTTCTCGCGCGGGGCGGACATGGCACTTCTCCTCTTCCAATTCCAGCCTATCATGATATTTCATGATACGTCAAGAAATGCGCCTTAAGTCACTGATCATACTTGATTTCAACCCCTAGGCCTTAACCTAGCGAAGCCCGGAATTTCGGCAAAGTGGCACCGTAGTCCAGTCGCAGCCGCGTCTGCATATTTGCAGCCGCGTCTGCATATTTAAGGTAAAGGTCCCGTATGGATTCACATGTTGCCATTTCAGCGGCGATAGTGCCCGGAGGTCAACCGGTGTGAGACGGCCGCGCCACTCCGGTTCCGCCAGGACCTGCTGAATCATCAGCGTGTTCACATACACGAGGCTCACTTGCAGCAAATGCAACGACAGCATTAGAAATTCCTGGCCCTCCAGCCTGTTGGTGGCGAACTCACCGCCCTTGCCATAGAGGATAAAGCTGTTAGCGCTGTTCCAGTTCTCGATGACCTGGAGTCCTTCGTGAATCTCTCGGCGTAGGGACTCCAGCCGGAGATAATCGCAAAGGAACACGGTCTTCAGAGCCTTGCCCAATTCACACAGGGCCTTGTAGGTCGGGTGTTGCACGTTATTTTTTGTGAAGCGCCGCAGAATCGATTCCGCGTCCGCGGTCCCCAGTCGCAGCGC
>DATDGR010000097.1:0-2195 GCA_036521995.1 Terriglobia bacterium
AGGCCAGTTGTTTTTCCGGCTGGCCCAGCAAGCAGTGGCTGTGGAACCAGTCACTTACAAGTCGCTGATCCGGGCGCCAGCGGCCAATTCCGCATCAAACCACAACCTGTAGGGGCTAGGTGAGTCAAGTGGATACCCCCACTCGAAATTTATAGCTGTTAGCCTGGGGACGCTGGCGTTGGAGGCGCACAAACGGTTTCCAGTGAGGTGGCTGGCTCGCCTGAATTCTGTAGCGTTTTGCTTCCAGGCGTTGGAGCCAGAGAAGACTCTTTATCGGCTTCTTGGCTCCCGGATGAGCAGACGACGGGGATGCGGTTGCTCGTGTGTTCGTACCACGGCTGGAAGGTAGTGGCGACGCAGACCATTTCCAACGGCGTTTTGCAGACAGCCTCGAGCCGGTGGGCGCGCAAGGTGCACAAAGCCGAGCACGAGCGCGAGGTTACTCTCCGCTTGGTTGAGGGCGCGGCAGCGTCGGCAGGCGTGGGCCGTAACGATCGATTTCACCGCGGGACCAAGAAAAGCTCACGGCAAGAAGGCTTTACCTTGGCGACCACTGCTGCAATATGACACCTTGACGATTTGTCGGCAACCATTTTTGTGTCCGAGAGCTCATGAGCGGTGAGCCCAAAACACGGGTACCCCGTTAACTTGGCCGTCTCTGCCGATTCCCGACTTGCCCATTACCCGGAACTGTTCTTGCGTTCGGTGAGGGACGTGACGGTTACGTGCTCATTGAAAATTTAGGCGTCTGCGACGGGATTGTTGGACAGAAATCCATTTAGTTGCACCCGAGCCGGACTACGCATCAGGGTGGCTGTGATCGCATGACCACTGCGCGCGAATCGCAATTACCTGGGGGGAAAGGTACCGGCCTCGCCTTTATACTCATTGCCTCGCTTACTCAGCCCGAAGAGCGTCGATCGGATTCACGTTTGCCGCGCGCACCGACAGGACAAGGCTTGCCACCATGGTGACCATCGCCAAGAGCACGGCGGCGCCCACGAGAGTCACCGGGTCCCACGGCTTCAGGCCGAAGAGCAATGTGCCAGCCCCGCGGCCAGCGAGCAGCGCTAATGCTGTTCCGGCCACCAGGCCAATCCCGAGCAGGAGGCAGGAATCGCCGAGCATCGCCGCGACGACGCGGCCGCGGGTGGCTCCTAGCGCCATACGAATGCCAATCTCACCGCGACGCTGAGCGAGCAAGTACGAGAGAACTCCGTGTAATCCGACGACGACCAGCAGAGCCGCCAGAACGCCGAAGAACCCCGCCAGTCTGGCCATCATGCGATCGCCCACCAGATGGTCGAGGATGCCCTGCTGAAAATTGGAGAATTGGACCTGCGTGCCGGGAAACTGCGTGTCCACAACGCGCTGTACTGCAGACTGCGCGGCGACCGGATCACGTGAAGCAATCACCATCCCCCACCCGAGCGGCGCCATGGCCGGCAGCTGAGCCATGGGCACAAATGCCTGGGGCGGCGGGTCCGCGCGCAGATCGGCATATTTCGTATCCGGAATCACGGCGACAATCTGACAGGTGCGTGCGGGAAACCCGGGTTCAGGGTGCACACGGACCTGAACACCGAGAGGCGAACGGGCACGGACATACTTCCGGACAAAGGCCTGGTTGACCACCACTACCAACGGCTTGTCGATCGTGTCGTAATCGGTGAAGTTGCGTCCCTCGAGCACTGGAATGCCCATGGTCGCGAAAAAGGTGGGGCTGACGTAAGTAAAGTTGCTCGACCCGCCGACCGCTCCAACTTCGACGTCATGGATCCAGCCCCCACCGGTGAGAGGAATATACGTAGTTGCGGCCGCGTTCTCCACTCCTGGAATGGCGCGCACCGCCGCGACCAGCTGCCTCTTGAAATCTCCCAGACTTTCGGGCTTCACATTTGGCGTGGGGAATGCCAACGTGATGTTGTTTTCCCGGATTCCCGGATTCAAGGTCATCAGGTTGCGGTAGCTCCTGATGAAAAGCTGTGCTCCCACGAGCAAGATCATCGACACCGCGATCTGAGTAATCACCAGCGTGCGCTGTGCTGAGAATCGTGCGGGGTTGCCAACCACCCCGCGCTCACCCGATTTCAGCGCTGTAAGCGGCTGCGCACTGCTGCTGCGTAGAGCCGGAAGCGTGGCGAAGATGACACAAGTCGCCGTGGCAACTGCCGCGGCGAACAGGAGCACCCGCC
>DATDGR010000098.1:0-31377 GCA_036521995.1 Terriglobia bacterium
CAGTTGGTCGGCCACCTCCGTGGGTGCGAGCGGCACCGCCAATTTCACCTTGACCCCAGGATCCAACACGCCCTCCGGAACGTACCCCGTGACCCTGATCGCCAACAGCGGCAGCCTCACCCATACCATCACGGTCTTCGTAACCGTCGACACGTCAGTGAAGGTGACGCCGCAGAGCGTCAACTTCGAAAATCAGAAGAAGAAGACGTCCAGCAACCCTAAGCCCGTCACAGTCACTAACAAAGGCAGCGCGCCCCTGACGATCAACAGCTTTTCGTTCCGCGGCCTCAACTCTCGCGATTTCACTCAAACGAACAACTGCCCGAGTAGTCTCGCATCAGGCGCTTCTTGCACGATCAACGTGACCTTCACACCCGGGGCTACAGGCAGCCGCTCGGCGACCATGAAAATCACTGACTCCGATGCCGCCAGCCCTCAGCAAATCTCTCTGACCGGCACAGGAACATGACACCCGCTCTGCTGTGCTGAAAGCTAGCCGATTTCATAGCAATCGCCTGGGTGTTCCTCCCTTCGCTGCACAGCCGCCTGGCCCGAACAGCGGCGTCCGCCGCAGAACCGAAAAATCCATCGCGGAAAGTCGAAAAATGGCCGAGGACGGCCGACAGCGGTTTACCTTGCGGACCCAGTCGATCCTCTTCAGCTCGCTGAAAGCGTGCAAGAACAACACAGATCGAAGGGCAGATACAAGGCGGTCTGATTTTCAACAGCCTAAGCTGCTGATTCTCAACCCTCAAAGAATCTCTCCCGTTCTTCCCGACAATGGCCACATTCCGATTTTGTGGGGCTACGTTATAAGAGTATTAGCCAAATTTCGATGTTCAGTCTGCTGGCATCCGGTCATGGCAACACACATATGGACCAGGGTGCGGAAGGTCAGATTCGGTTGTCTCAGGGAGCTGAGACGTTTCGACTATCGATAGGCGCAACTCATTCAAGGGTATCAGGTTATTCATGCCGCCGGTTTGATGATTCGGCCTCAGTCTAACAGGAAGACCAAGCGATCGTCAGGGCTGCCGATCGGATGTGCCGGCAGGCGGGGCCGGCGGACCTGCAGAGGCTCAGCACAGAACATGGACATGGCCAGTCACAGACCCAGGACGGCAGGGCAGGGCATCACCGTCCGGCGACCACGTATCGCAAGAGTATTTAAATTCGCCGATCGATGCTACGCACCAGAAGGTGGTCGGTTTCAACACGATTCCACTCTCCAGCACGGCGCCGGCGAACGGGCAGGTCTACCAGTACAGCGGCACTCAGAATCAGTGGATACCGGCGACCATTGCATTTAGCGCCGCGGGAGACCTGAGCGGCTCCTCAGGAAGCCAAACTGTGGTCGGCCTTCAGGGCCGAACCCTGGCCTCGACGGCGCCGGCCGCCAATCAGTTCCTGGCTTGGAACGCTTCCAGTCTCCAGTGGCAGCCCACCCAGCCGGCCTTCAGCAACCTCAGCGGCTCGGCCGCCTGCGGGCAGATCCCGAGCCTGACCGGCGACGCCACCACGGCAGCGGGCTCCTGCAACGTCACCGTGGCCAAACTACAAGGGCAACCCATATCGAACGCCATTCCCGCCAGCGGGCAGGTCCTGACCTTCACCAGTACGGGCTGGACGCCCTCCGCTCCTTCGGCCGGCAACGTGAACTGCCCCAATCTTCCCGCGCTCACCGGCGATGCCACCACCACTGTCGGGTCCTGCGGAACGACCGTTGCCAGACTGCAGGGCCGGAGCCTGACCGCTACCCTGCCGGCTGCAAACCAGTTCCTGGGCTGGAATAATTCGGCTCAGCAGTGGCAGCCCACCCAGCCGGCGTTCAGCAACCTCAGCGGCTCGGCCACCTGCGGACAGATCCCGAGCCTGACCGGTGACGCCACGACCACTGCCGGCTCCTGCGCGACGACCGTTGCCAGACTGCAAGGTCAGAACCTGGCCGCTACCCTGCCGGCTGCAAACCAGTTCCTGGGCTGGAACAGTTCGGCTCAGCAGTGGCAGCCCGTCCAGCCGGCCTTCAGCAACCTCAGCGGTACCGCAGCGTGTACGCAGGTCCCCAATCTGACCGGCGACGCCACCACGGCGGCGGGCTCCTGCAACGTCACCGTCGCCAAACTACAAGGACAAACCCTGTCGAACGCCATTCCCACCAGCGGGCAGGTCCTGACCTTCACCAGTACGGGCTGGACGCCCTCCGCTCCTTCGGCCGGCAACGTGAACTGCCCCAATCTTCCTGCGCTCACCGGCGACGCCACCACCACTGCCGGGTCCTGCGGGACGACCGTTGCCAGACTGCAAGGCCAGAGTCTGGCCGCTACCCTACCGGCTGCAAATCAGGTCCTGGGCTGGAACAGTTCGGCTCAGCAGTGGCAGCCTACCCAGCCGGCCTTTTCGAACCTCTCGGGCGCCATCGCATGAATCAGACTCCTCTTACTACGAACGGCGATATGCTCACAGTTTCAAGCGGAGGACTCGCGCGCCTGCCGATTGGCACTGCCAATCAGTGCCTGCAGGTGAATGGCGCCGCCACCGGTTATCAATTTGGCTCGTGTGCGGCCGGAGCGGCGCCCGGCGGAGCGAGCGCCCAGATCCAGTTCAACAATAGCGGCGTCTTTGGCGGAGCGATGAATTTCACCTACAACACTGCCAGTGGGGCGGTGTCTCTTCAACCGGCGCCCAGTCAGGACGCCGTAGCGTTGAGCCTGGCTCCGAGCGCCTCCACTCCAACCAACGACACCTTTGACGTCTTCAAGGATTCCGGCAAAACCACCAAGACCTTGTGGGTGGACTCCAGCGGCAACCTCAATTTAGGAGGCGAGGTCGCCACCACGGCGTCTGCGGCCAGTGGGGCGGGCTTCAATATGCCATCCGGGACGGCGCCCACCAGCCCCGTGAGTGGCGATTTCTGGCAAGAGTCTGGCGTTCCCGCGCTCTACAACGGGGCGGCAACCTTGGCGGGGGTCGTCAACCCCGAGCCTGCCACTTACAATCCCAGCAGCACCTCGGGCATCGAGTGCCGCGTCGACGGAATCATCTTCAGCTCTTACACCCAATGCTTCACCGCAGTCCCGGATGGCGCTACTCTGCGCATCATCGACTACATGGGTGCAGCCGATCCGTTGTCTGACCCGCTGGCGGTCAATAAAGGGCACCAACACTGGCATATCATGTACCTGGCTCCCGGCCAACCGGTTGCGGGCACCCCTCTCCCCATTCCGGTCAACAACGCGATTCATACCGGCATAAACGGTGATCCAAGCGGGGCCGGGAACGCCGTGAGCTGCATGGATCCTGACGTAGGTCCTGCCGGGGGAAATCCCTGGTGCGTTTTCCAAGCCAGCTCTACCTTTCCTCCGGCGGTCAACCCGCCGGCCGGGCCGGTCTCCGCATCAGCGGTGAGCGGTGGTACGCTCTCCGCCCAGACCGACAACATCTGGCTGGCTTACTTGACCGCCAGCGGCCCGACCGAAATCCTGGTGCAGCCCCCTGGCTGGACGCCAAGCCACAAGTATGGCGTCGGCTACCCCATCATGGACACCAGCACGAACTGCGGCGGCGGCCCTTGCACCTGGGTAGCTCTGACCGCCGGGTTCTCAGGCGCGAGCTATCCCGCCTTCAACTCCAATGGAACTCTGGGCGCGAAAGTATCCGGCGACGGCGGCACTCCAGCCATCACCTGGATGAACATTGCGGTTGGAGCTTCGTTCTACCAGACGCCGGCGGCAGTGTCGCTGGACGGCGTCGCGGCCACCCAAATCAATGTGGCCATTCCCGGTATCGGCGCCCCGATTGCCAACACGGCGGTTTACCTGACCCAGACAGCGGCGGTGGCGGGCACGTCAGAGAGCGCCAATACGGCCACGCTGACGTCGGCGGCCAATCTGACTCCCAATGTCGTTGTAGATGCCAACGTGTATGTGCAAGGCGTCGGTGGCGCAAACTGTGCCGGCTATAACGGCGTGTGGACGATCACCGCCATCACAACCACTTCCCTCAGCTTCTGGACGCCCACCACGGGATTGCCCAACACTTGCACGGTGACGAGTGCAACCTACGAAATCGTGAGCAACGAAGCTCCCAGTGGTCTTACTCCCACAGCCTCCACCTACCAAGGGGTTAAAGGGCAATCCACAAATCCGTCGATGTATAGCATCGGCTGCTCACCCGGCTGCAGCCAAGCCACGATCCTCAGCACCGGCAATAGTCCCGTCGAGGTCAACGCCACCCAGTCGGTTTTTGTCCTGGGCCCTCCCAACCCGGGCAAGCGGGCCGGGGGGATTGAAATCAGCGGTCGCATCTCGAACCTGACCGTAGATGCAGCGGCAGCTACCGCCCCCTGGAACGTGTTCACCGGCAACGTCGGCGTAACCAACGGAAGTCCCACGGTGACCTGGAAAGACGGCAACCAATTCCAGAGCGGCAACCTTTGGACGCTGTCCTCGATTTGTCTACACCAACGACTGCGACCTCAGTGAACTACGCTATAGGAGAGCCCCTAACACACTTTAGCGAAGATGGACTCGGGCACTATTGCAGTGTCGACGCGGGCGTGGGATGTAGTTTGCCGTCGCTCACGGTGGGCTCCTCCCAGGCAGGAAGCGGCGTTGCCTTGAGCCTCGCGGCGGGGGACGATTCCAGTACGGCCGCGGCCAGTGCCGGACCATTGACGGCGCGCGGCGGCAATTGCTCAGCCAGCTCAGGATCCTCGTGCATTCCGGGAAACGCGACCTTTGGCGCAGGAACCAACGCGCAGGCCAATGCAGCCCAGGGCATGACTCAGGTTACGATCCCGGTGTGGAACGCCACGGCCGGGGCCATCGCCGCGGGTGCGCTCGTGAAGTTTTCGGATACCAACAATCAAGTGACGCCCACGGTCGCCGGAACGGACACGAACGGCTTTATCGGGTTTGCGGCGGCTGCGATCGGTAGCGGAGCGGTAGGCAACGTGGTCATCTCCGGTGAGATCACAGGTCCAAAGACCGAGAATACGTGCGCAGTCGGTAACTTTGTCCAGGTCAGCCAAGTCGCATCGGGAGCGAATGGCAACGTCCAATGCAGCTCTACGTTTACCGCTGGGACCGTGGTGGGTATTGCAGCCAGCGCCGCCTCTGGGACTCAGGCGAGCCCCGCTCCCATTGTGGTTCTGGTTCAACCACGGTAGGGACGTCTAAATAGCTGCCGACTCTAATCAAACAGTTTGTTCGCCCGCACGGTGGCGCATCGGTGGCGCTTTTTGCCATGGGTGCGGCCTCAGGGGCTACAATCCCAGCATGCCTCGCCAGCATAACAAACGGTCAAACGAGGGCTGGCTGCCTCGGCCTTGACCGCACACATCGCAAAGGCTGCAATGTAATGCGCCACCCGTAAAGTATTTTTGAGCCCCGCCCCTTTCCGGAGGGCTTTCGCCCACGGCTCAGGCCACCTCGACCTAACCCACTATGGCGCTGGTCTGGAAGGCCGGTTTGGACCGTCGCACCCCTGAATGCTATCCTCATCAAGAGCCATGACTGACACTTACGGGCCCGGCTTCGCCGCGCAATCTTCCATTTCCGAGTACCAGGCGCTGCTGGAAGTCTCGGAGTCGATCGCCGCTCATCGCGATCTGGCCGCCTTGTTCCATGACCTTGCCCAGCGTCTGCACCGGGTGGTCGAGTTCGAGTTCCTGTCTCTTGTACTCCATGAACCCGCCCGAAACGTGATGCGGCTCCACATTCTGGAGACCAATCTCCCCACCGATCTGCAAACGGGAAGGGAAACGCCGGTGGAGCAATCGCTCGGCGGTAAGGTGTGGAAGACGCAGCAGCCGCTGGTGATTCCTGACGTGGAGACCGAAACGGGGTTTCCCGAAATGATGCGGATTCTGCGCGAGCACCAGGTGCGGTCGGTCTGTACGCTTCCCCTCACCACGGCGCAACGGCGGCTCGGCGCCATGGGAGTCGGGAGCCGCACCGCCCGGGTCTATCACGCGGAAGACGTCGAATTCCTGGGTCAAGTTGCGCGCCAGGTGGCGGTGGCTGTGGACAACGCGCTGAACGCCCAGGCTGCCAAGTGCTACCAGGAACAGCTGGCGCACGAGCGCGACCGATTGCGCTTGCTTCTCGACGTTAACAACGCCATTGTCTCCAACCTCAGTAAGAAGGAGCTTTTCGCCGCCATCTCGGCCGGCCTGCGCCGCCTGCTGGAGCTCGAGTACACGAGTCTGGCGGTTTACGATTCGAAGGCCAACCAACTCCGGCTCTATGCTCTCGATTTTCCCGACGGTCAGGATTTCGTGATCGAGGAAGCGCAGATCCCCATCGATGGTACGCCGCCGGGTCTAGCTTTCACCACGCGGCAGCCCGTTGTAATGGATAGTTCGAACATCGGCCAGTTCACCTCCGAAGGCTTCCGCAAGGTCCTGGCTCAAGGCCTGCGCTCGGGCTGCGCCCTTCCTCTGATTTCGCGGGATCGCGTGCTGGGTACGCTGAACGTCGGCACCCGGCGGGACGCCAGCTTTGCGACCCAGGATATCGATCTGCTGACTCAGATTGCGAATCAGATCGCCATCGCCCTCGAGAATGCCTTGGCCTTTTCCGAGATCGAAGATCTGAAGGAGCAGTTGGCGAAAGAAAAGCTCTACCTGGAAGACGAGATCCGCACCGAGCACGACTTCGAGGAGATTGTCGGGCAGAGCCCGCCTCTGAAGCGGGTCTTGAGTCAGGTGGAGACGGTGGCGCCGACCGACGCCGCCGTGCTGATTCAAGGGGAGACCGGTACGGGAAAGGAGGTGATCGCGCGCGCGATTCACAACCTGAGCCGGCGGCGGGATCGCACTTTCGTCAAGGTGAATTGCGCGGCGATTCCTGCCGGACTTCTGGAGAGCGAGCTCTTCGGCCATGAAAAGGGCGCCTTCACCGGCGCGATTGCGCAGCGGGCGGGCCGCTTTGAGCTGGCCCACCTGGGTACGCTGTTTCTGGATGAGGTCGGAGACATCCCGCTCGAGCTGCAGCCGAAGCTGCTGCGCGCCCTGCAGGAACAGGCGTTCGAGCGCTTGGGGGGAACGCGGACGGTCCGTGTGGATGCGCGCCTGGTGGCTGCCACCAACCGCAACCTGGCGGAGATGGTGGCGGATCAGCGGTTTCGCAGCGATCTTTTTTACCGGCTCAACGTGTTCCCGGTTCAGATGCCGCCCCTGCGCGAACGGCGGGAAGACATTCCCCTGCTGGTTCGCTACTTTGTCCAGAAGTACGCCTTGCGAATGGAGAGAAAAATCGAGACCGTCTCCAGTGAGGCTCTCCAGGCCTTGACGGACTATGCCTGGCCCGGTAACATCCGCGAGCTCGAGAACTTCATCGAGCGCGCCGTGATCCTCTCCCGCGGCCCGATACTGCAAGTTTCGATCAATGACTTGCGGCTCGGTTTGGAATCGCCGCCCACTCCGGCCGCGACGCTCGAAGCCGCGGAGCGGGAGCATATTCAGCGCATTCTCCGCGAGACCGACTGGGTGATCGGCGGGCCGAACGGCGCGGCGGACCGGCTCGGCCTGAAGCGCACCACTTTGCAGTCCAAGATGCGGAAGCTGGGAATCGCGCGCCCGCAAGCTCACCGACTCGAATCCTAATCTTCAGCGGCCGGCCACAGGTGCGCTCAAGTCGGAAGTACCGTAAAAGACACTGTTGGCCCACTTCAGAGCGTCGAGATAGGCCGCAAAGAAGGCGGACTCTCTCAATCTGAGCTGGGAGGCGTGACGGCTCACCGCCGCCCAATCGCCTTGTTCATAGGACCTGATCAATTCGTAGACGGTCCGGAGGCGGTTGTCACCTCCTGAAAGCGCGACCCGCGTTTCCTCCGGCGGCGCAATCTGCTCAAGAATCTCGTTCATCGGACGGCCGAGCAGGGTATCCATCAAGGAAAGAAGGCCCATGAGAAAGAACTCGGGGCCATCGGCAGTTCGTCCCAGCGCCGGCGCCAGGAGTTCGCAACACTGCGCCCGGGTTAGCGACGTCAGGGTCAATTCGTGGGGCTTGTCCTGGGCGGTGCTGAGCAAGGCCACGACCGAGCCCCATTTTTTGACTTCCTGCTGGCCCAAGAGCAAGAGGGCGTGTCGAACCGACCGGATCTCCACGGTGAAGGCGAACAGCGCTGAATTGACGAGCCTCATCAGCTTGTAGCAGAGAGACACTTCGCTCTGGATAATGCCTTCAACCTCCGAGATATTGAGGTCCGGCTGGGCGATGGCGCGGAGCAGGTTCAGGTAATGCAACTTAAAGGCGGGAATGCTGGTGCCGGCCACGATTTGCGGGCGGCAGAAAAAGTAACCTTGGAAGTAGCGATAGCCAGCCGCCACGGCTTCCTCAAATTCCTCGCGGCTCTCAACCTTTTCGGCAAGGAACCTGATGCCGTGTGCGCTGAACCGGCTGACGAGCGCTCTTCGCGCTGAAGAAGGCGTGGCGAGAAAATCCACCTTGATGATGTCCGCCAGTTCGATGAAGGGCTGAACTTTCTCCGAAAGTACGAAATCATCCAGAACGATGAGGTATCCGGCTTGCTTCAGCCGTCTGAGCGCGGAAACAACGTCGTCGTCGGCTTCGATGTTTTCCAGGACCTCGATGGCGGCTTGCTCTTTGGGCAGAAGGGTGGCGTAGTCGTTGATCAGAAACTGTCTGGTGCAGTTGATGAAGGCCCGGTGTCCAGCCGTCAGCACTCCGGTACCGGAGGTGAACAGATTCTCCACCACGTCGCGGGTGGCGGCGTCCCCATCCGTGGCGCTGAAAAAATTGTCGACGCCGCCACGAAAAAGGAGCTCGTAGCCGTAGACTCTCTCTTTGTCGTCCAATATGGGTTGGCGCGCGACGATTCGGGTGGCTTCTTTTTCTAGACTCATGGGCAGATGACCGCTGGAGTCATGCCTCCAGAGGGCACATCGGCATTTCTCTGGCTCTTCCTACTTTTGCGATTCTAAAAGGATTACTCGGTTTCCCATATTCCAGCCCCGATTTGGCCTTCAACGGGTTTGGGTGTAGCCCCACGGTAAGCAGCTCCAAGCAGCCGGAGAGAAGTGCGGCTATACACATCGCATATTAATCCTGGAGGAATATCGGACGGTCGTCAAGTCATTCCACGGCCATCCCGGTGAGACCGGCACCAACTGTCGGCCAAGTCGACTCATCAAAATGCCGGCTTTCCCTTTTCTCTTGGACCGCAGGATCGCTGAGCAGCGTGTCGGGGCTAGCCGGGGATCACTCATCACCGTAGCCAAAACGCCGTGGCCGCGATCACGATTCCCGCCGCGGCGAGAGCTGATCCCAGGCCCCAGAACAGCTTTCGGCCTGTAATCAGAGTGATCGATGTGATCACGAGGGCCGCTTCCAGGCAAACCTCGCCCAGGTCGTACCGCGCGCCCTGCCGTTCGTGTTGTTGGGCGCCGGCCTCAAAGCCTTCAGCCTTGGCCTTTAGGCCTTGCAGTTCGTGCTCGTAGCGCTCGATCTGGCTGTTGTACTGTGCCTTCGACAGCTCGACCCGCCTCGGATCTTTCGCCACTGTGACGGAAAGCAGATCGACAAAGAGCTCGTAACTGTGCCGGCGAATGCTCTTGGCCTGGTATTCGGCCCAAATGTCGGCCGCGTCGGTGGTGTCAAGGAGTGTTCGGGTATGGGCGCGATGACCGAGCACCGAGATGCTTGCCACCAGCACCGCCATCACTGACAGGGTGAGAGTAGCCCCCACTAGCGCCGGATGCTCCCGGGCCTTCTCCGCCTGTTCGTGCAGCTCCTGGAGTTCTTCGGCCATGGCACCGCCGTCTCAGCCGCTCCTCATCCCTCAAGCAGCGGACGACGGCCGTCCTCTTCCGTTACTGGCGGCAGGGGCTGGGGTCTCACCCGCCCCGTGGCACTTCTTATACTTCTTGCCGCTCCCGCATGGGCAGGGATCGTTCCGGCCCACCTTCTCCCGCCGGATCACCTGCTGCGGCTTCTCCACCGCACCGCCGCCCACCATGCGCATTTCCTGCTGCTCGCGCCGCTTGCGCCGCTGGTACTCGCGGATTGCTGCTTCCTCTTCGTCGGGCGTGCGCATCAGGAATAGAAAGCGCAAGGTCTCGTCTTCGATGCGGTCCATCAGCTCTTCGAACATGGTGTAAGACTCGCGCTTGTACTCCACCAGGGGATCGCGCTGCCCGTAGCCGCGCAGGCCGATGCCCTCTTTCAAGTGGTCCATGGCCAGCAGATGATCTTTCCATTGCGCGTCCACCACCTGCAGCAGGATCATGCGCTCGTGGATGCGCATGCGCTCCGGCGTCCAGACCTGTTCGCGTTCGTCGTAGCGCTTCGAGACAATCTCCCGCAACTCATCCCGCAGCACCTCGAGCCGCTTCGGATCCAGGGTTAACGGCTGCTGGCGGAGGTCCACCCCGAACCGGCCCCAGAACTCGGCCTGCAGGCCCTTGACGTTCCATTGGTCCGGCTGCTGGTCCTTGGGGCAGAAGGTTTCCACCAGCCAGTCGATGACCCGGTCGATGGCTTCGACCACGCGCTCCTTCTGGTCGGCGCCTTTAAGCAGCTCATCGCGCAAGCCGTAGATGGTCTCGCGCTGCTTGTTCATCACGTCGTCGTACTCAAGCAGGTGCTTGCGCGACTCGAAGTTCTGCGCCTCTACGGCCTTCTGCGCGGCCTCAATGCGCTTCGAGATCAGCCGGGATTCGATCGGCACACCCTCTTCCATGCCGAGGCGGTGCATGATGTTCGAAATCCGCTCGCCTGCGAAGATCCGCAGCAGATCGTCCTCGAGGGAGAGGAAGAACCGCGAGGATCCGGGGTCTCCCTGGCGGCCGGCGCGGCCCCGCAACTGGTTATCGATGCGCCGTGATTCGTGGCGCTCGGTGCCGAGAATGTGCAACCCGCCGAGCTGAATCACGCGATCATGCTCGGTGTCGGTGGTCGACTTGAAGCGGGACACAAACTCGTTCCAGCTCTCGCGCCACTTAGAGTAGGCATCGACGAAGGCGTCGTAAACCTCGGGCGGAGAGCCAGCCGCCGGCCGGTCCGGCGGCTCCGGATCAACCCCTTGCTCGCGGTACTTCTCCGGGTTCTTGCGGAACTCTTCCCGTGCCATGAACTCGGGATTGCCGCCGAGCAGAATGTCCGTTCCGCGGCCGGCCATGTTGGTGGAGACGGTGACGGCCCCCACGCGGCCGGCCTGGGCCACGATCAGCGCCTCACGCTCGTGCTGCTTGGCGTTCAGGATGTTGTGCCGGAGTTCCTTCCCTTCCAGAACCTCCACGAGGCGCGCCGGCGTGCAACGGTCCTCGGCCAGGTAGTCGAGGATCGGCAAAGTTTTATCGTCGGCACTCTGAACAAGCTCAGCCACCTGGCGCGCCAGCGCGTCTTTCTTCTCGTCGCTGGCCTCGGCGTGCTGGTCAAAATACCCTTTATCCCCTTGACGCAGCAGCGCATCGACGTAGGCCCGGGTGCTGCCGTTTCTCCCAGAGAGCAGGTTCGCGTAAGCGCGCTGCCCGAGCATCTTTTTGGCGGCCGAGACGGTGACGCCGGCTCGGATCAGCCAGTCCAGCGCCGCGGAATGCCGCTCGGCGAGCAGCGCCGCCCAGGGCAGCAGCTTCGGACCCTCGAGCCCTGCCGCCCGCAACAGCTCCTGCAGGCGGGCGGGCAGCAGACCCGTCTTGCGGAGCTGAGCGCTCAGCTTCTCGGACTTTTCGATGGCGATGGTGCCCACCAGCACTGGTTGTCCGCGCAGATGGTATTCCTTGATCTCCTCGATCACGGCGTTAAACTTCTCCCGCTCCGTCCGGTATACCACGTCCGGATGCTCGTGCCGGATCAAGGTCCGGTTGGTGGGCACCACGATCACTTCCAGCTTGTAGATCTTCTCGAACTCAGCGGCTTCCGTCTCGGCCGTGCCCGTCATGCCGCAAAGCTTCTTGTACATGCGGAAGTAGTTCTGGAAGGTGATGGTAGCCAGCGTCTGGTTCTCACGCTCGATCTTCACCTCCTCCTTGGCCTCGACCGCCTGGTGGAGCCCGTCACTCCAGCGGCGGCCGGGCATCAGGCGGCCCGTAAACTCGTCCACGATAATCACTTCACCGTCTTTCACCACGTAGTCTTTGTCACGCTTGTAGAGCGTGTGCGCCCGCAGGGCCTGGTAGACGTGGTGCGTGTAGTCGACGTTGGCCGGATCGTAGAGGTTCTCGAGGCCGAGAAGCTGCTCGGCCTTCTCCACCCCGCTCTCTTTCAGACTGGCCGTGCGCCGTTTCTCGTCGATCTCATAGTCGTCGCCTTCCTTCAGGTGAGGGATGATCTTGTCGATGCGGTAGTATTTCTCGGTCGATTCCTCGGAGGCGCCCGAGATGATCAGCGGAGTCCGGGCCTCGTCGATGAGGATGGAGTCCACTTCGTCCACGATCGAATAGTGGTGCCGCCGCTGGACGCGGTCGGCCAGCTCGAACTTCATGTTGTCGCGCAGATAATCAAAGCCGAACTCGTTGTTGGTTCCGTAAGTAACATCGCACTGATAGGCCAGGCGCCGCTCGTTGTCGTCGAGGTCATGCACGATCACGCCCACCGACAGCCCAAGCAGTCGGTAGATGGGGCTCATCCAGGAGGCGTCGCGCTTGGCCAGATAGTCGTTCACCGTGACCACGTGAACGCCCTTGCCTTCGAGCGAGTTCAGATACACCGGCAGCGTGGCCACCAGCGTCTTGCCTTCGCCGGTCTTCATCTCGGCGATCTTGCCTTCGTGCAGCGCCATGCCGCCGATCATCTGGACGTCAAAATGGCGCATGTTGAGCGTCCGCCGTCCGGCCTCGCGGCACAAGGCAAACGCCTCCGGCAGGAGTTCTTCGAGGGTGGCGCCTTCAGCCAGGCGCTGCTTGAGCTTTTCGCCGTAAGCGGGGAAGTCAGCCTCGGAGAACTTCTGCATCTCCGGCTCGAGCGCGTTGATCTCCGCCAGGCGCTCACTCAAGCGCCTGATTTCACGCTCGTTCTGGGTGCCGATAACCTTACCGAGCGCTTTTTGAAAATAATCTGCCATGTCTCTTCGGGGAGGGCGTTCGTTCCCAGGAGCCCACCTTTTATGATTCTACCTGTGCCCGGCAGGGTACGCAACGCAAGCGCCTGTCAGGCCTATCAGGCGGCAGAGTGGCGGCCGAGCCCTGCTGGTGCTTAATCAGGGGCAGCCCGGGAAGAGCAGCAACCATCGCCGGCCTCCCCGGGCTGAGTAAGAGGGAGTTCGGTCCTTAGACGCCGCGAGCTCCCGGAACGTGACCCGCGCGTTTCCAAGGCCAATGGGCTTGTCAACGCGAGAGGCTTTTAAATTGCGATCAAAGGGCAAGAATCCTGGTGATCGGTCAACCGTCCGCTCCACCCGCTAGATTCTCTATTGACAGCCGAATCCATCCGCGATAAGAATAATCCCATGGGCGAATAAAAAGCGAAAGTCTTGTGCTGCCGCCAAGGGCGCAGGCCTCCAGCTCTGAGCGCAGCGAAGGGGATTCAGGCAACGCTCTTCGCCGATTATTCAGCCTGGAAAAGATTATGCGATCGGCTGTCTGGGTTCGCGCGCAAGTGGAGGCCGCGTTATGGCCGGGCGTTCCTTCTCCTTTCGCCCGGCGCGAGGCGCGTGTGCCGGAGATGGTTCCGACCGGACTCGCCGCCGTCGACGCGCTCACCGGCGGCCTGCCGCGATCGAGCCTGACGGAGATTTCAGGACCGCCTTCGTCGGGCCGCACTACCCTCGAGCTCGCGTTGCTGGCTTCCCTTACGGCGAAGGGCGAGGCCTGCGCTTTGATTGACGCCGAGGGCGCGCTCGATCCGGCGTCGGCGCTGGCAGCGGGCGTGGCGCTCGAACGCCTGCTCTGGGTGCGCTGTGCTGGTCTCGAACAAGCTCTACGCGCAGCGGATCTGCTGCTAGGGGCGGGAGGCCTCGGCGCGGTGGTGCTCGATCTCGCTGATATTCCCGCCCGGCGCGCGCGGCGCGTACCGCTCAGCTACTGGTTCCGTTTCCGGCGCGCGGTGGAGAATACGCCCACGGTGCTGATGCTCATCGACGAGGAAGCTTGCGCCCAAAGTGCGGCCTCGCTGGTGCTTCGCCTTGAGCTTGAGGACATACACTGGTCGGCCGCGGGCATTCGAAACTCGCCATTCGAAAGTCGAAAATCGGTGCCACATGCCCAATTGCTCGAAGGGCTCCGTTGGCGTGCCCAAGTGGTCCGCAATCGAAATGCGAGGCCAGAGTTGTTGAGGATGAATGATTGATTGCCAATAGCAGATTGAGCTTGTCCTGACGACCGTGAAGGGAGCTCGATCGCAAGCGTTTTTTAAGCATCCATCTCCACTCCTCAAACTGCGATGAAGTTCGCCTGCCTTTACCTCGCGGATTTTCCGGTTCAAGCCGTGGTGCGCGGCGAGCCGGAGCTGCACGGGCGGGCCGTGGCCGTGGTGGAGCCGGAGCCGCCGCCCTGCCGCGTATTCGCCTTGAACGAGGCGGCACGAACGGCCGGAGCGGAGACCGGCATGAGCCGGGTGGAGGTGGCCCTGCTCCAAGAGGTCGAAGTGCGGCGGCGGTCGCCGGCGGCGGAGGTCTCGGCCCACGCGGCCCTACTGGATCTCGCGCGGTCATTCTCACCGCGTTTTGAGGATGCGGCAGCGGATACGGTGGTGCTTGACCTCAGAGGGCTCAAGACGCTGCTGGGGTCGGCGGCGAAGGTCGCCGACGGGCTCGCCGCCCGGGCGCGGGAGCTGGGGATAGATGCGAACCTCGCCTTCGCGCCCAATCCTGATGCCGCACGTTTGGCGGCCCGCGGTTTTGCGGGAATCACGCTGATCGGCGAAGACGAGGAAGCAGATCGGCTAGGCGGCTTGCCGGTGGAGGTGCTCGATCTTTCGCTGGAGATGCAGGAGACGCTCGCGCGCTGGGGAATACACACCTTTCGGGCGCTGGCCGCGCTTCCGGCCGCCGAACTCTCCGAACGGCTGGGGCAGGAAGGGGTCCGCCTGCAGACTCTCGCCCGCGGCGGCGCTCTGCGGGCTCTGGTTCCGGCCGAGGAACCGCTCCACTTCGAGGAAGCGATGGACCTGGAGTATCCCGTCGCCGAGATCGAGCCGCTGGCTTTCATCCTGGGCCGGCTCCTCAACCAGCTCTGCGTCCGGTTGACCGCGCGCGGCCGCGCCACGCAGGAATTGCGGCTGGCCTTGGCGTTGGAAGGAGGGCACGAAGACCGGATTCGAAACCCAGAGATCAGAAGTCAGAAACTAGAAACTAATCCAAAATCGAATCCCGAATCCCGAACCCTGCGTTTGCCCGTCCCCACGCGCGATTCCAAGTTGCTGTTGAAGTTGTGGCTGTTCGATCTCGAGGCGCGGCCGCCCTCGGCGCCAGTTTTGAAAGTAGCCATCACGGCCGAACCGGCTCGACCCCGCGTGGCACAGGGTGATCTCTTTCTTCCGCGCGCGCCCGATCCGCAAAAACTGGGGCTGTCGCTCGCCCGCCTCAAGGGCGTGGTGGGCGAAGGCAAAACCGGGTCGCCGGAACTGCTGGACACAAACCGTCCGGACGCATTTCGTATGCAAAGTTTCGCTGAAGTTGGTAACACGGCTTTCGAGAGTCGAAAATCGAAGGCCGCAAGTCGAAACTCGAAGTTCGGCCGGCCAGAAACGGGTTCTCACGATTTTCGATCTGCGATCTGTGATCTTCGAACCTCAAAGCTGACTCTGCGTCTTTTCCGGCCTCCGCTGGCTGCCCGCGTCGAAGTGCGGGACGGCCGTCTCGTCCGCTTGGAGTCCCGGCACCTGCGAGGACGCGTCGTGTGGGCGTCAGGACCCTGGCACACTTCGGGCGATTGGTGGACCGGCCGTCAATGGGATTGCGAGGAGTGGGATGTTGAAGTTTCAGTGGTGAGCGGTCAGTGGTCAGTGGTCAGTGGCTCCCGGTCGATTTTAGGAATCGAAAGTCGAAAGTCGAGGGTCAAAAGGATTCATTTGTACCGTATTTACCGCGACCTGAGGGACGGACTGTGGTTCGTAAGCGGGTTATACGATTGAGTTGGCACCGGACATGGATCACCCGAGCGCATGGCGCGCCACTACGACCGATCACTAACCACTAACCACTGACTACTAACCACTGCTTCTTATGTACGTCGAACTTCACACCCGCTCTGCCTTCAGTTTTCTCGAAGGCGCTTCGCCTCCCGAAGATCTCGTCTCGCGGGCTCGAGAGCTCGGCCTGGGGGCGGTGGCCCTTCTCGACCGCGACGGGGTCTACGGAGCGCCGCGTTTTCATGGAGCGGCGACCAAGGCAGGGCTCCGCGTTCACGTGGGGGCGGAAGTTACCTCGGCGGACGGTTTCCGCTACCCGCTGCTGGCCGCGAATCGCACCGGTTATCGGAACCTATGCCGCCTGATCACACGCATGAAGCTACGTGCGCCGAAAGGCGAGGGTGCGGTGACGGAGGCTGACTTGGTCGAGCACGCCGCAGGACTGATCTGCCTGACGGGAGCCGAAGATCGAAACTCGAAAATCGAAGCTCTTCGCCGGCTCTGCGAAATCTTCGGCCGTCAGAATGTCTACGTTGAGCTGCAGCGCCATTTTGACCGGCGCGAAGAAGCGCGGAACCAACGGGCGGTGCAGGCGGCGCGCGCGCTCGGACTGCCGCTTGTCGCCACCAACGGCGTATGCTATGCCACGCTCGCCGAACGCGAGATCACAGACGTTTTCACCGCCCTGCGGCACTACCGCACGCTCGAGACCGCCGGCCGCTTGCTGGCGCCCAACGCCGAACGCTATCTGAAATCGCCGGCCGAGATGGCGCGCCTGTTCGCCGACTTGCCCGAAGCCGTAGCCAACACGCTCGAACTTTCTTCGCGGCTCGAGTTCACCCTGCGCGATCTCGGCTACCAGTTCCCCCCCTATCCTGTTCCCGAAGGCGAAACCCAGATCTCCTTCTTGCGCCGGCGCACCGACGAAGGAGCGATCGGCCGCTACGGGCACGGAAACGACCGCGCCACCCGGCAGCTCGAACGCGAGCTGGCTCTGATCGAGAAGCTCCACCTCGAGGGCTATTTCCTGATTGTCTGGGACATTGTGCGCTACTGCCGCGAGCAAGGAATTCTGGTGCAAGGCCGCGGATCGGCCGCCAACAGCGCCGTCTGCTACGCGCTTGGAATCACGGCGGTGGATCCGGTGGGTATGGACCTGCTGTTCGAACGGTTCCTCTCCGAAGAACGCGGCGAGTGGCCGGACATCGATCTTGACCTTCCTTCCGGCGATCAGCGCGAACGCGCCATCCAGTACGTTTACGAACGCTACGGTCAGCGGGGCGCAGCCATGACGGCCAACGTCATCACTTATCGGGGCCGTTCGGCCGCGCGGGAGGTAGGCAAGGTGCTCGGATTTGACGCCGAGACGCTTGGCCGTCTGACGAGCCTGGTGAGCGCCTGGGAGTACCGCGACCCGAGCGACACGCTCGAGCGCCATTTTCGCGACGCCGGGTTCGACCTCGAGCAGCCCCGCATCCACAAGTTCCTGGAGCTCACGCGAGCACTTCAAGATTTGCCCCGGCACCTGGGCCAGCACTCCGGCGGCCTGGTGATCTGCCAGGGACAACTTGACGCCGTGGTCCCGCTGGAGCCCGCCACCATGCCGGGCCGCGTGGTGGCGCAATGGGACAAGGAAGATTGCGCTGACCTCGGCATCATCAAAGTGGATCTACTGGGACTCGGCATGATGGCGGTGCTCGAGGATTCCATCCGGCTCATTCGCGATCACTACGGCGAAGAAGTGGACCTGGCGCACCTGCCAGCGGACGATCGCGCTGTGTATGCAGCCTTGCAAAAAGCGGACACCGTGGGCCTGTTTCAGGTGGAGAGCCGGGCCCAGATGTCTTGCCTGCCGCGCCTGCGCCCGGAGCACTTCTACGACCTGGTGGTGGAAGTGGCCATCATCCGCCCCGGACCCATCGTCGGCAACATGGTGCACCCGTATCTCCGGCGGCGGCAGGGACGCGAAGACGTCACCTATCCGCACCCGTCGCTCGAGCCCGTGCTCCGGCGGACGCTCGGGGTCCCGTTGTTTCAGGAACAGTTGCTGCGCATGGCCATGATTGCGGCCGGCTTCACGGGCGGCGAGGCCGAAGATCTGCGGCGCGCCATGGGTTTCAAGCGCTCAGAAAAGCGAATGAAGGAGATTGAGCAAAAGCTGCGGCTCGGCATGAAGCGGCGGGGCATCACGGCTAAAGCGCAGGAAGAGATCATCAAGTCCATCAGTGCGTTCGCGCTCTACGGCTTCCCCGAATCGCACGCGGCCAGCTTCGCTCTGATTGCTTATTCCAGCGCCTATCTCAAGTGCCACTACCTGGCCGCTTTCACCGCCGCCCTGCTCAACAACCAGCCCATGGGCTTTTACCATCCCTCGACCATTGTCAAGGACGCCGCCCGCCACGGCTTGCGTCTGAAGCCCATCGATGTCATGCGCTCGGACTGGCCTTGCACGCTGGAGCCTTGCGCGAACGCGTCCCATCCGATCGCTCTGCGGCTGGGCTTCGGCTACGTGAAAGGACTGCGCGAGGAAGCGGCGCGAGCGATCGTCCGCGAGCGTGCCTGCGGGCCATTTGCTTCCCTTGATGCTCTGGTGCGGCGCGTGCCGGATCTGCGAAAGGACGAACTGGTGACGCTGGCGGAAATAGGCGCCCTCAATTTTGTGCCGTTCGATCTTGCGCAGCAGAATGCGGCTGCCGGCGCTCGGTCTGAAGCTCGCGGAGCGGCTCAACACCGGCATCGCCGTGACGCCCTCTGGCAGGTCGAACGCGCGGCGCGGCCGGCGGGACCCCTGCTGGAACGGCTGGAACCGCCGAGGCACTCGCCGCTCGCGCCTATGACGCCTGAAGAGCGTCTTGTTGCGGATTTCCACGGCACCGGCCTCACCGTTGGACCGCATCCGCTCGCCTACCGGCGCGCTGAGCTGGATGCGCTCGGGGTGAAACCGGCCAGCGCCCTCTGTTGTCTTGCCAGCGGCCGAAAGGTTCGGGTGGCAGGCGCCGTAATTGTCCGCCAGCGCCCGGGCACCGCCAAGGGATTCGTGTTTTTGAGCCTCGAGGATGAAACCGGCATCGCCAACGCCATCATCACACCGGATCTCTTTGAGCAGCACCGGGTGCTGATCATCCGGGAGCCGTTCCTGCTGGTCGAAGGCACGCTTCAGAACCAGGACGGCGTGGTCTCGGTAAAGGCCGAGCAATTGTCATCGTTGATGGTCAGCCGCGCCCCGATCACTGCGCATAATTTCTATTGAGCCTTGACGCCCACGCCTTCCGCCTCCAAAATCCTAAGTGTCTCTATGTGGCTGTTAGCTTTACTGGTATCCCGGAGACACCTTCAGCTTTGGGGGCTAGGCAATTAAATCTATTAGTATGAATAACTTACAAGGAGATTGTCGGTACAGGGTGCAGCCACTTTAGCCAGCTACTGATTCTAACGAAAACGATGATCAAGACGGCGAGTTCTTGCAGAAACTCAGCCAACATACAGAGAACTTCCTTTTTCTCCTCCGGCACGTTTCCCCAGTCCCCTCAGGCTGGCACGAACGTATATCACAAGTGTAAGGCACTCACAAGCCACTTGGTTTGATGCTAACTAGTTTAATAATGCGTGTCATCTGTTACGGCCAGTAACAGATTTATGGGATTGTGAACATTATAATTTCGAAAATCCGGTGCTGGGTCAGTTTGAAATCCGATCCCCCTCTCCGGCCTAGAAAAACTTCCGGCAGAAGGGACATCTACATTCGACGATAATCTGTTTATGGAAATAAGAGAGACTGGACCGAGATTGATCATTGTGTGCGGGTTGCCGGGTTCGGGCAAGACCACGCTCGCCAAGGTGCTTGAAAGCAGGCTCCGGGCGGTTCGTTTTTCTCCCGACGAGTGGATGGGTGCCCTCTCACTAGATCTCTACGATGAAGAAAGCCGCGGGAAGATTGAGGCGCTGCAGTGGAAGTTCGGCCAGGAACTCCTCGCGCGAGGTCTCACTGTAATCATCGAATGGGGCACCTGGGGAAGGTCCGAGCGGGATGCATTGCGGCTCGGAGCGCGGGCCCTTGGCGCTGCCGTTGAGCTGCATTACCTCTCTGCGCCTACGGATATCCTTTTCGACAGGATTCAACGCCGGGGCATTGAGAATCCACCCCTAGAACGAAATGCAGTGTCGGGATGGTTCGATATATTCCAAGCACCGACACCCGAGGAGATGGCCCTGTTCGACAAGCCTCTGGTTGCAGACCTGGCCTCGGGTTCAAACTGACCCACCACCCAAAAATCTGCCTGGGACCGTAGTTCACTCTGGGCATTTTGGGCCACTCTTGTTCCCGCGGAAGCAGCAGAAAATCGAAAGGCCCCGGGATGCCGCCAAGAGCGGCCTTCCTGCCGGGGCCTTAAGAAAAACATCCGTCGCTTGCCGGAAGCCTGGAGCCTTACATCACCACCTGGGTCCCAACTTCGGTTTGCGCCGCCTTTCGACGCACGGTGCGCTTCTTCTTGGGAGCTTCGCCTTCGGCGACCTCGAAGCTGGCGATGGAAGTCACAAACTTCCTGAGACCGCCCGTATCGAAATCCACCGTGGTCCGGTCCTCGTCGCGCTCGGTGATAATGCCGTTGCCGTACTTGAGGTGATGCACGTACTGCCCAACCTTGAAAGCCATCAACAACCCCTCTCTGGGCGGCGTCCGCGCCTAGTTTACAGCCTGAACAGACAAGCGTCCTCTGCCTCAGCCGTGACCCACGACACTCTTTATTAGGATGACAACTGCGCCCAAAAGGTTACACACCGCCTTGCCTTGGATTCGTCTCTGTTCACCGCAAAATACTAAGCACAATAAGGTTAGCAACAAACTGAGGAGCAGCCGCGGCGGGCCAATGTTCGGACGGCCAGACTCACCCGGATTTACTCCCCCTGACCCCTGAAGTGATCGCAGGGGGGATGCGGGTGTTCGCGGCAGTCTGCTAGACCTTCGGAGCAATCTTGGACGCCACTAGCCGATCGATGTCGTTGATGCTCTGAAAGTTGTCGTTCACGATCTCTTCATCAGCAATTCGCACTCCGAAGGTGTCTTCGAGGAAACTCACCAGCCGGAAGATGGCGAGCGAGTCGATGACCCCGTTCGTGGTCAAAGACTCGTCGTCCGTGACGGCTCCGATGCCCTTGCGCTGCGCCGTCTCTTGCACCCACTCTCGAATCTGATCCTTCGCCGATTGTGTATCAGACATGTCTCTCCCTCGCTGGTCCAAGGTGTAAAACGACTTCAAAGCGCCGCCGCAAGCTTCACGCGGTCGATCTTACCGGTGGACGTCTTGGGCAAGTTCTCGCAAAGCTCGATCCGCTCCGGGATCATGTACTGCGGCAGCTTCGAGGCACAATGCTCCGTCAGCTGCGCGACCGTCAGCCGAGCGCCATTGTTGGTGGAGACGTACCCTCGGAGGCGCGCCCCGACTTCCTCGTCCGGGACCGCCACTACGGCGGCTTCGCGCACGGCGGTGTGGGCCAACAGCACGGCCTCGATCTCGCCCAGCTCAATCCGGTAGCCGCGGCTCTTGATCTGGCTGTCGCGGCGGCCGAAAAAGTCGTAGTCGCCGTCCGCCCGCAGGCGCACCACGTCGCCCGTCCGGTAGACCTTCTCCTCGTAGTGAGGCTGGAACCGGTTGGGCACCACCATCTTATGCGTCTTTTCGGGATCTCCCCAGTAGCCGGGTGTTACCGCCGGGCCCCGCACGTAAAGTTCGCCTTCGCGGCCGGGCTCAATGATCACGCGGTCCTGGTCGTCAACAGCGAACACTTCCGTGTTGAGGCAGGCCCGGCCGATCGGCAGCCGTTCCAGGAAGGCAAGCGCAGGCCGGTCCACCTTGTAGTAGGTGCAGACGTTGGTCTCGGTGGGACCGTAAAGGTTGTAGAGTGCGGCGTGAGGCGCGATCCCGGCAAGCTGGCGGAGGTATTTCATGGGAAACACCTCACCGGCAAACAGTACCACGCGCAACTTGGACAGATCCACCGACGACAGCCGGCCGTGCAGCATGAGAAACACTAGGGCCGACGGCACCGAGTACCAGATACTGATCTCCCGGGTGGCGATGAAGCGCGCCAAGCTGGCCGGAAAGAGCTGCACGTCCTCCGGAATCATGTAAGTGCAGGCTCCGGCCTCGATGGCGTTGTAGACGTCGAACACCGACAGATCGAAGTGCAGCGGCGCGTGATTCGAGAGCCGGTCTTCGTGAGTCACATGAAATTCGCCGGCGCACCACTCAACAAAAGTCAGGGCGTTCTGGTGGGTGAGCATCACGCCCTTCGGCCGTCCGGTTGAACCCGAGGTATAGATGATGTAAGCCAGGTCCAGGGTGGTGGGCTGCAAGGGCTCAGGGGGGTGCGAAGCCGGAAAGCCGGCGAGCGCGGACCAAGGGATCCGGTTCGGGGCTGCTGCTGCTTTCTCATCAGCCAGCATGGCAAACTCCACGGATGGAATCTGCTGCGGGTCGAGTTCGGCAAGCTTCTCGGGCGTGGTAATCAGCCCTCTCATGCCGCAATTCTGGATGATGTACTCGATACGCTGCGCCGGGGCTCCGGGATCGAGCGCAACGTAGACGCCGCCGGCCTTGAGAATGCCGAACATGGCGGCCACAGACTCCACGGCCTTGGGAAAGAAAAGCCCCACGCGATCGCCCTTGCGCAGGCCGCGCTCGCGCAGCAGGTGGGCGAGCTGGTTGGAACGCTCCTCAAGCTCGCGATAGGTGAGAGACCGCCCTCGCGCCCAGATGACAGCGCGCTCCGGGTATCGCTCTGCGCTCCTCGTTAGGAGCTGATTCAAAAGGAAAGCCATAAGTCTGGACCCACAGATTACACAGATGTCCTACAGTGGACTCACAAGCCATGCAGCCCGGCAATGATCATCTTCTCGGCTTCGGTCGTACCGGAGTAGATTTTCTCAGACACCGCGTCGCGCAATTCGCGCTCGATCTGGTACTCCGTCATATAGCCGTAGCCGCCGTGAATCTGGACGGCGTCCCGGCAGGTCTGGATGGCCGCATCCGCCACGTAGGCCTTGGCAATGGCCGCCTCGCGCAGGGGATTCCGGCCCTGCTGCTTGAGCCACGCCGCTTTGTAGAGCAACAGACGCGAGGTTTCGAGACGGATGTCCATATCCGCCACCTTGGTTGCCACCGCCGGGAACTTGCCGATAGGCTGGCCAAACTGCCGTCGCTCCGATGCGTAGCGGGCCGAGGTCTCGAGCTGCCGCTGCATCATGCCCAACTCGCCGGCCAGCAGGCAGATGCGCTCCCACTCCGTCGAAGCCGCCAGGATCGCTGCTCCCCCGCCGATCTCGCCCAGCAGGCTCTGCTCAGGCACTTCGCAATCCACCAGAGCCAGGTCCGCGAGAGGCGACGTCCGCAGGCCCATCTTTTCCAGGGTCCGTCCCACCGCGAATCCGGGCGCGCTCTTCTCAACGATGAAGGCGGTGAGTCCCGACGGTCCTTCGGCCGATTCTACGGCAGCGAAGACCATCACGACGTCTGCCAGCGGGGCATTGCTCACGGCCGCCTTGGACCCATTTAGCACCCAACCGCCGTTCCTGCGCCCGGCGCGGGTAACAGGACCGGTGCTCGGTTCCTCGACGGCTTTGGCGCCCACCCATTCACCGCTGGCGAGCCGGGGCAGGTATTTCCGCTTCTGCTCCGCGGTCCCGAACGCCAGGAGCGGGATCTCCGAACCCCACATGTGGGCGTTCAGGGAAAAGATCAAACCGTTATTGCGGCACCCGTAAGCGAGCCCTTCCAGCGCGCAAACCGCGGTCAGAATGTCGGCCCCGCCGCCGCCGTATTCCTCGGGCACAAGCAGGCCCTGAATCCCAAAGCGGGCGCATTGCCGCCAGCCCTCCCAGGAGAACTCCTGTTTGCGGTCTTCTTCGATAAGGTCGCTCACCAGCTCGCTTTGGGCGAACTGGGTGACGGACCGGCGTAGGGCCTGCTGTTCCTCACTCCACGAAAAATCCAAAGGATCACTCTCTGGCTCGATGGGCTCTTACGAGACCTTGATGGACCGTTCGGCGGGACTCGGCCCAACCTTCGTTACCGAGGCCGGACCGGAATGGGAACCGAGACTCGGGGCCGGGGTGGCCGCCGAGGTCTTCACCTCGCCTGTCGCTTGTCCTGGCGCCGGCTTCTGCGCGTCGCCGTTCACTTTGCGGGCTTCGAAACGCTGCGGCCGGCCGCCCCGAAGCTTGATTCGGGCGGGGACGCCTGCGATCGTGGTATCATCCCGCACGTCGACCATCACCAGGCTGTTCGGCATGATCACCACGTTGTTGCCGATCTTGGTGTCACCGATCACCTTGGCTCCGGCGCCAAAATAGACGTTGTCGCCCACCGACCGGGTGGCGTGGCTGATCAGAACTCCGCTCGCCAGCGTACAGTTCTTCCCGATCCGGGTGGTCCCGACAAAAACGCCGAACCAGGTGTGGATAACCATCCCAGGCCCGATCTCCGCCGCCGGGTGGATGAACACCCCCGTCCAGATCATGGCCGACTGCCGCATCGCGAAGCCCAGGAACCGCAAGACCGTACCCACCACCGGCACCCTGACACCCCGAGCCCAGTGGCCGAATCGGTACGCCAGGACCGGCCAGACCCCCATGTTGCCGAGGGCCCTTAGGGTCTTGATCGCCTGGTGCCGCTTCCAGGTGTTGTCTTTCCGGTTGGCGATACTCGCGCGGAGGTCAGCGCGAACGTTTTCAAACATTTATGGCCCGCTCCAGGCGTCAGCGCCCATGGGGATGGACCCTCTATTTCACACGTCCAGCCGGTGACTGTCAAGGTAAAGCCGATGTATTAACCCGATTTTCATCAAGCTGGCTGCGGAAAGGGCGTTGGGACGCGCTTGGAAAGGGGGCTTTGGCGGGCGGCAGAAAAGGCTATCGGAAGCTGTTTAGAATCAGCAAACCGATGCAAAGGCAACCCAAAACGAACCCAAGATCGGCTAAACAGCACAACCCAAAAGGAATCAATCAGAAAGACGCAAAGCACGGGCGTGCCAGCAAGGGAATAGAATTCTTAGCTTCCGCGAAGCAGTCGCGCTATGCTGGCAAACCGTGACCATCGCCGCTCGACAGTCCAAACGAAGCTCCGCGCCCCTGGTCGCTGCGCCCGTGAGGTCGCGGCGGTGGTTGATTGTCGGCCTGCTTTTCATAGCCTCGCTGATCAACTATCTCGACCGCGCCACGCTGTCGGTGGCGCTGCCGCTCATCGGTCATGAGCTCGACCTCAAACCCAACCTGGAAGGCGTTCTGTTATCGGCGTTCTTCTGGTCTTACGCCCCCATGCAGATCCCTATCGGTTGGGCCGCCGACCGGCTCAACCTGCGCTGGCTTTACGCCGCCGCTTTCGCGCTCTGGTCGCTGGCCCAGGGCCTCACCGGATTCGCTGGCAGCCTGGGTGTGCTCATTTTCTTTCGCATTCTGCTGGGCGTGGGCGAGTCGATCTACCTGCCGGGCGGCACCAAGATTGTCAGCGTGCTGTTCTCCCCTGCCGAACGCGGGCTGCCTTGCGGTGTTTTCGATTTCGGCACGCGCATCGGTTTCGCGCTGGGAACCCTGACCGTCCCCTGGCTGCTCGTCCGGTCCGGCTGGCACGCGACTTTTCGGTTGATTGGATTCATGGCGCTCCTCTGGCTGATCCCATGGCTCCTGGCGACGCGCAGGCACCTGCCGCAGAGCCGGCGCCCTGCGGCGTCGAACAACGCGGGGATCAGGCGGCGGCTACTGCCGCTGCTTCGCAATCGCGATCTCATCGGAATCTGCCTGGGCTTCTTTTGCTTCGACTACTACTGGTATTTGCTGGTCACCTGGCTTCCGACCTACCTGGTGGCTGCGCGCCACTTTACCATTCTGGGCGCCGGATCCTACGCCACCTTACCGTTCCTCGTCTTCGGCGCCAGCGAGCCCGTGGGCGGCTGGATTGTGGACTGGCTGGTGCGGCGCGGATGGGACGAAACCCGAACGCGCAAGGGAATGGTAAGCATCGCGTTTCTCACCGGGCTGCTCCTCATCCCCGCGTCACGCGTTCAAAGTCCCATGGCTGCCGTCGCGCTGATTGTCGGCGCATCGTTCGTAGGCCTCGCCACCGGCAACCTGCTGGTGATACTGCAATGCTGCGCGCCGCCGGAAGACGTGGGACTCTGGACCGGCTTCGAGAACTTCTTCGGCAATGTGGGCGGCATTCTGGCGCCGCTCGTCACGGGTTTCCTGATCAGCCGGACGGGCTCATACGCGCCGGGCTTCGCCCTGGCCGCGATTACCCTGCTTGCAGGTTTGCTTTGCTATTGGTTCATCGTGGGCGATTTGCGACCGCACGGTGGCAACGCCGTGACGACCTGAGCAAGCCGTTGAGCGCGCTCATCGGTATGCTTCGCGGCGATGTGCAACGCGGGCGATGGTTACTTGTTGGGCGGCGTCGTCAATGATGTAAAGAATCCTGTAGTCTCCTACTCTGACTCTCCACTCGCCAGCGAAGCCCACCAGCTTCCTACAACCGGCGGGTCGTGGGTTTTCCGACAGCCGCTCGACAGCGGATTCGATTCGGTTGCGAACGCCGGGCTGGAGAGCTTTCAAGTCGCGGGCTGCAGCGGGGCGCAGAAGAATTGAATACGCCATCACTCAATAGGGTCGCCGCCGGGCTGCAAACGTTACTCGAGCATCTTCGTTAGCGCCGGTAGGTTTTCCACGGGATGCTGCGGCCGCTCTCACGAAGGGCTTCCTGGATGAGAAAATGGTCGTAAAGATCGGCCAGCACTTTCTGGTCGCGCAGGATGTCCAAGGCTACTTCTCTACGGCGGCTGCGACTCAGCTTCCGAAAAGCCTCATAAAAGTCGCCGTTTTTCACGGGGCGCACGCGTCGCTGAACGTCTGATTTCATGCTCTCATTCTATCATTGGCCGGCATGCGCAATCGCATCTTTGGGTAGAGAGTCCTTCGGTAACCTTACTTGGTAGGTTTGAGTTTCGACAGCACCGCCGACCGAGTATAGCCGAGCGTGTCCTGGAGCGATTCGCGAGGCACGCTGGTGAGGAAGGGCTTGATCAGCCAGCCGAGGCCGGCGGGAATGGCGCGGCTGAGAGAGATCGCTTCAACCTCTAGGTAGACTCCGCGGTCGCGCTCGACGAACCGCCAGTAGGTGTCAATGCGCCACAGGAAGCCGTCGCCCTGGCCGTCCGGAAGGTCGCGCTCATCCGGCTTGCCCGCGTTCTCCACCTGGGAAACGCGGGTGGAATAGGACCGGCTATACCAGTGGGTGGGGTCGACCTCGGTGTAGTTCACATCGTGTTCCGTATCGAGGGTTATCGTGACCACGTGATGTTCGCGGAAGCGCATCGTAGCCCGGAAGTGCTCGCCGTCGCGGCTGACCAGGTGCGAGCGCACCACCTCCGGATAGACGTCCTGCTTGTGATCGTAATCCTGCACCACCCGCAACACATCGCCTAGCCGCGTGCCGGGGATGAACACCGTGCCGAGCCAATGGTGAACCATGCCGTCCGGGACGCTGGTGTCTCCCCCGGACCCGTCTTGCCGGGCGAGCGGCGTCATGTAGATGTCTCCCGCCCTGAGAGAAGAGTACGCCTGGTCCCGCTCTCCGGCGGACATGGTGTTCACGTACAGAAAGACGCTCGGATCGCTCACCTGCTTTGCCATGCGAGACTCGGCGTTGGCCACGTACTGATTGAACCCGGCGAGCGTCTCCGGCTTGAGGTCGGCGGCCACCAGGAGCGTGACCCGTGGCAGCGTGGCCGAGGCCATGACCCACAAGATAGGGATGAAGGCTCGTTTCATGCGGAAATGATGCAGGGACCAGAAGCAAGCGCGCCCTGGGCCTCAAGCTCACCTCAATTCGACTTTACCATCACTCATTCTTGACCGGCTGCTCCGATCGAGCTCCCGAGGTCACGCGCCCAGTTTACTTCTGCAGAGCCGGAGTTACACTCAAGCATGGGATCAAGAAACGGTGAGGCGTGTCATAAGCAGGACGCCTCGCCGGGGGCAATGCCGGCGTGTTGACGCCAAGCTATGGAAAACGGGAAGGCTCCAACATCCTCCGCAGCTCCGCCGGTAATTCCGGTGGTGAATCCTTGGATCATCGCCGTGGCGGTGATGCTGAGCACCTTCATGGAGGTGCTGGACACCACCGTCGTGAACGTCTCCTTGCCGCACATCGCCGGCAGTCTTTCCGCCACCATCGATGAGGCCACCTGGACCCTCACTTCCTATCTGGTCTCGAACGCCATCATCCTGCCGATCACCGGCTGGCTCTCCAATCACTTCGGCCGCAAGCGCATGCTGTTGACATCGGTGGTCGGCTTTACGGCCGCGTCGTTCCTCTGCGGGTTGGCGCCAAGCTTGCCTTTCCTGATTTTCTTCAGAGTGGTTCAAGGAGCGTGCGGCGGAGGGCTGCAGCCGATTTCTCAGGCCGTGCTCCTCGAATCCTTCCCTCCCAGGGACCGTGGCAAGGCCATGGGCTTCTGGGGCCTGGGCATTGTGGTGGCCCCCATGCTCGGGCCGGTGCTGGGGGGCTGGCTGACGGACAGCTACAGCTGGCGCTGGGTCTTCTACATCAACGTACCCATCGGCGTGGCGGCCATCATTATGACGAGACTCTTCGTCTTCGACCCGCCTTACATCCGCCGTTCGTCTGAGCACGTGGACTACTGGGGCATCGGCATGCTGGCCGTGGGGATCGGGGCCTTGCAGATAGTGCTCGACAAAGGCCAGGAAAAGGACTGGTTCGGCACACACTGGATCGCGGCTCTGGCACTGGTGGCCGTGGTAGGCCTGACCGCCTTTGTGCTTTACGAACTATGGATCGAGCATCCGGTGGTCAATCTGCGAGTCTTCAAGAACCGAAGTTACTCCGCCGGTGTTTTCATGATGGCCATACTCGGTGTGGGCCTTTATGGCAGCACGGTGCTGATCCCGCTGGTGCTTCAAACGCTGCTCGGCTACCCCGCCGTGCAAGCAGGTATCGCGATGGCGCCGCGCGGGCTCGGGTCTTTTCTCGCCATGCCATTGGTCGGGATTATCATGGCCAAGTTCGACTCCCGCAAGCTGCTGGCCGTCGGACTGTCCGTGTGTGCCCTGACCCTGATTCAGTTCTCGCGCTTCAACCTGAACGCCGGTTATTGGGATTTCTTTTGGCCGCAGCTCTTCATGGGTCTGTCGCTCGGCTTCGTCTTTGTGCCTCTCACCACCACCACGATGGATCCGATTCCCCGGGAAGCTATGGGCAATGCCACCAGCCTCTTCAACCTTGTGCGGAATCTGGGCGGCAGCGTCGGCATTTCCCTGGTGGAGACGCTCCAGTTCCGCCAGCAGCAGGCCCACATCGGAATTCTTGGAGCACACGTGAATCCCTTCGACCGCCAGGTGCGGGCTGTGATGAACCAGATCCAGGGGGCCTTCACCGTTGGAGGGGCAGACCCGGTGACAGCCGGCCACCGCGCTTACTCGGCGCTGTGGGGCATGGTGCTGCAGCAGGCCACGATGATGTCCTATAACGACGTCTTCCGTTTGCTTGGCGTCCTGTTCCTGGGCATGCTGCCGCTGATCTTCCTCATGAAGAAACCCAAGGCCGCCGGTGGAATGTCGGGTCACTAGCCGCCCGCCGTCCGGCTGACTTCGCGAGAGTGACGGGGCAAATGATATCCCAGAGCCCCGGCGACAAGGCCCGCCTGCTGAAGAAAATGCGCCAGCGGATGCATGGAAGCCGCCAGGCCATTGATCTTGGAGATGAGCAGGCCGCGCCGGTGATCGCGCCGCAGGCCCAGCTCGCGTTCTTCCGCGGTTCGGGCGTGTTCACGCTGAGCGCGCCGGTGCAAGGCGTCCGCCACCGCCCGCGCCATCCGCGAGCGGCCTGGCTCCGCTTCCGGCAAGAATACCTGTATCTCAGGATTGCCGCTGCGCACAAAGGCAGCCAGCATCCCGTTCATCATGATCACGCTTGCTCCAGCCGTGCGCGAGAGCGTCGCCTCGCTCTCGGGCCACTTGAGTAGAGCGCCCCACGGGTTGGCAGGGTCGGTGGCGGCCAACTCGATCACCTCCGGTGTCTCCGGTTCCTGGACGAGAGATCGCAAGAGTTCCAAAGCCGCCGGTTCAGTGAACTGAGTGGCGCCAAGTCCGGCTACGAACATGCCGCGCCGGACGCGAGCGCTCTCCTCCATCGCCTTCAGGACCGGATAGACAGCGCTGAATCCGCCCACAACGGCTTCGGCCGCCGGGGCTTCGCGCACCAGGACGCCGTAACGGTGCAGCAGCGATCTTGCCAGAGCGCTGGCGCGGTCGGTGGGCAAACTCGTTGCCGCCAGGCGCGGCTCCACCAATCCCCAGCGCCCTCTGGCACGCGCCGGAGTGACTGCGGCGGATCGATCTGCACGGCGCGAATGAGTCGGGGCCGACGCCGCACCACGCCTGCGCCGAGGTCGCTCCAGGAAGGCCTGGAGGGCGCTGAACGAATCGTTCGTCACCAGTCCCTGCCAGACCAGATCCCAAAGCGCATCGATGGTTTCAGTAGAGTAGCCTCCACCTGCTGCCTGATGGATGGCGATGAAAAACGAAGCGCCGTTCTGGCGCAGAAACTCCAGGATGAGGCCCGATCGCGGGTCAGAAGTCGGGGACTGGCCCGTCGTATTTCTCTTTCCCCGGCCCCGAGCCCAGAGTCCCGCGCTCGGCGCGCCGCCTCGCGGCTGCAAGAGTTCTTCCAAATGATAGGCCAGATACAGAGCCACGCGTCCGTCACGGTCGCCGAGCGGCTCGACGCCGCACCAGGACACTTCGCCCGCCGCCAACAGCGTGTCCAGATCGCCGGGTCGATAGCCGCGCACTCGGGCGGGCAGGATCTCCGATTCCAGCACCGAGGCGACGAGCGGCGCACCCTCGAGGCTCTCCACAGCGTCGAGCAAAGCATCGAGGCTGGTTCGCGGCCCACCGCGTGGATTGACCACTCCCTGCCAGTGCGTGAGCAAGCGCGCAAAGGTCTGTGGCTCGACGGGCTCGATTTGTTGCCGCAGAATCGCTAGCGACCGAATTCGAATACGCCGCAAGACTTCGGAGTCGCACCACTCGCGAGCGTCACCGACCGGCCCGCTCGGGCGAAAGGCGCCTTCGAGCACCCGGCCACGAGCCGCCAGACCCTTCAAGACCCTGTCCACCCCTGTCGATGCGATCCCGAAGCGCCTTGCCGCTTCCTCGGAGGTGAATGGGCCGTGCGCGCGCGCGTAGCGGCCAACCAGATCTTCGAGCGGATCGATTCCTCCCGGTCCTCCCGTCGCCGCCTGGAGGAAGGCCTTGGGCAGGCCGGGCGGAAGTGGC
>DATDGR010000099.1:0-1844 GCA_036521995.1 Terriglobia bacterium
GTGAGGCCGAAAGTACCGATGGGCCAACCAGGGGCGGACTGCTCCGTAATACCGAGGAGGCGGCGTAATTTCCGCGGAGGGAAGGGAGCAGGTCACCCGCATCAGGATCAGCAGGGTCAACGGGCAACCGGAGGAACTCGATGGTCGTGATGGGAGGCGGCAGCCTTCACTGGGTGGCACGAGCCGTGTGAGTCGAGAGGCTCAAGCACGGATCTGTGAGGGGCTCGGGTGCAACTCCCGGGCCTACTCGGCCTGGGGGGTGCAATTCCCCCGGCCTACTCAACCGGCGAGACACTGACACGGCCGGCACGACCTACCGCCGCGTAATATGATGAACCTTCCTGGCCGAAAAGGATCCTCTGCGGCCATGGCTGGGTGACATCTTGAAATGACCAGAAAACGGGCTTCCGCAAGAGCAAAATCCGAATACGTTTTTGGCCACGCACGGAGACCGGCGAAAATGTTTCGTGCGGGCTGTATGCCCGTCTGTCCACAAATGACCAGCAGACACTGGCGATACAGAACCGTGCCTTGAGGAAGTGCGCCGCCCGGCGCGGTTGGTTCTGCAAGTCCGCGCGGTGAACTCCGGGGCCGTCCGGCGAGAAGCGCGGGAGGAGTCTCCTGGAAGCGGCTCACCGTCGGGAGATCGATCTGGTACTGGTGTGGCGGCTGGACCGTTGTGGCCGTTCGGTGACGGATCTGCTGGCGACTCTTCAGGAACGGGAGCATCTGCGTGTCGGATTACCCCAGACGATCGCGCCATGCTGGCCTGTTGGCCATCTTCGCGGCTTCGAACGGGAGAACTTGGGGACACCTCAAGAAAGGGAATCTTACATACGCTAAGGGTGCCAAGATCGGCCAACCAGCGCAACCTCTGATTGCAGCCGCCGGTTGCATCGGGCTCCCCGCCACGCTCGGAACCACCCGTTCGTGGAGGGCTTAATGAAGAGATCCGCTGTAACCTTCACTCGCTTCGGCAGTATTTATCCTCAGCGGCATTCTGCGCCGGAGATCGCCTTCCCGACCTGCATCGCGGCTCGACCCGATGAATGCCGTCGGAGGAATAATACTTGTTCAACGACGTGCTTCAGGATGTCGCTAATATGTCGGTGATAAAACTTCCGATTCTCGTCTTCATTGCGCAATCGGCGCTGGCGGCCACTTGCGCCGATCTGTCCTCGCTGCATCCGCCGAACACTGCCGTCACACTGGCGCAGACGGTGGAGGCGGGCGCGTTCACGGCATCGGCGCCCCCCGGGCAGGGACCAAACGTCTTCCAAACGCTGCCGGCTTTCTGTCGCGTGGCAGCGACGCTGACGCCCAGTTCGGATTCGGACATCAAGATCGAAGTCTGGCTACCAGCGGAGAATTGGAACGGGAAGTTTGAGGCGGTCGGGAACGGCGGGTGGGGCGGAACGATCAGATACCCCGACATGGCGCGCGCGCTCGCCCAGGGATACGCGACGGCCGCCACCGACACGGGCCATGCGACGCAGGGGGCTTCGTTCGCAATGGGACATCCGGAGAAGCTGGTGGATTTCGGATATCGCGCGGTGCACGAAATGACGGTCGGGGCGAAGGCGCTGATTGCGGTGTTTTATTCGCAGCCGGCGCGGCGCTCGTATTGGAACGGCTGTTCGACCGGCGGCCGCCAAGGCCTGATGGAGGCGCAGCGTTTTCCGGCGGACTTCGACGGCATCGTGGCGGGCGCGCCGGCAAATTACCTGTCGCATCTGCAGCCGTGGACGTTGTGGGTTCCGAAGGTGGTGCATGAGTCGGCGGGAAGCTTTCTCCCGCCTGCGAAACTTGAGGTGATCCATAAGGCCGTGATCAAAGCGTGTGAC
>DATDGR010000100.1:0-4320 GCA_036521995.1 Terriglobia bacterium
CAGCGTGTCGACCTGTCGCAACGCGTCCTTGCAGCCCCGATTCGGTCGAAACCCGTAGCTGTGGGCCGCGAAGTCTCGTTCGAAGATCGGCTCCAATACTGCTCGGAGCGCCGCTTGCACCACCCGGTCGCGCACCGTCGGGACGGGCGTTTCATAATGCACCTTCCGCAGCAGCGTTTGGGGATGCTTGGCCTTTTTGGAGTCTACTCGAGTTGCGCACCCGGTCTTGGAGTTTCTGTTCGTCTGATCCAGTCAGCGTAATCCAGTATGGCATTCGTTGGTTCAGCTGCCGAGCATGGATCAGGCCACGCTCGATCCAATAGTAGACGACGTATGCGTTGACTCCAAAGTGCAGGGCCACCTGTTGTACGGTCAGCTCCTCCGGCCTTCGGAGCGTCACCGGAGGGATCTGATAGCGCCCACGGATCCATCGCACAATCTGTGTGGTATACGACTTACCTTTGGCACTGGCATGCCCTTCACGATTGAGCCGGTTGGCGATCTCCGCATCGGGTAAGGCGTGTGCCAGCTCCCGGACTTTGTCGACCAGTGCGGCAGGATATCGCACGCGATCGGCTATAGGGAGCGGGAGTTGCACCGTGAGATTGGTCGAGGCCCCGCCCTGCCAGCGGAGGTGAATCGAGAGCTGCTTGGAAGGGGAGGGTTTCTCGACGGTAATATCCTTGAGGAGCAGCCGCAACATCCGCTTGCGGTCCTTGGCCTGCGTGGTCGGGGCATGCCACACTCGCGGTAAATCTTGGGCCAACGCGAGGACTTTCGCCTTCTGCTCGGGTGTGGCCACGCGGGCTTCTTGACGCCGAAATTCTGCGGCTTGCTTCTTGAGGTCTTCTAACTGCAGCAGGGCATCATTCCAGCGTCGCTCCAGCGTGCTCGCCACCAAGCGCTGGGAGGGATCGACCTCCAGATAGCGCCGCTCGGCGAGCGCGGCTTCGTACTCGGCGCGTTCGATCCGCATCTGCCACTGACGCCCGAGGGCCTGATCGCGCGACTCCAACTCCGCCAGAGCCGCCAAGGCCAGCTCGAGTTCGGCGGGTTGCAAGGCCTTCAGCACCTCCTCCGCGACGGCGGCATCGAGCAGATCACAGCGGATGTTCAGGCATTCCTTGCTCGTCCCCAGACTTTCCCGGCGTAACCAGTTGCATTGATAGCGGGGATAAATGCCACCGTTCCCCGTGTAGCGTACCGTTAGCCGGCGGCCACAGCATCCACACAGCAGCAACCCCTGGAGCAACGCCAAGCCTTCGCGCGCCGGGCCCGCCAAGACCGTCTCCTCACCGTTGGTGCGATTCTTCTCCAAGCGCTCCTGATTGTGAAGGAACTCTTCCCAACGGATATACCCCGGGTGGTGGTCTTGCAGGCTGACGCGCCAGTCGGGCATCGCCACCGCCTGCTTCCGGTGATGAACCTGACCTTCCGGGCTGATCTCCCGCCGATACTGATAACGGCCGAAGACGTACCGGCCGGCATAGGAGGGGTTCTTGAGCAGGCCCAGCACCCGGCCGTGCGTCAGGCGGCCCCAGATCAGTTTCCCATCCCAGGCTCCCCCATAGGACCGCTTGGGAAAACGGAGCGCGCGGGCGGCGAAGCGTTGCATCACCCCGAAGGCGCTGCCCGTTTCGCGAAACAGCCGAAACACCAGGCTCACCGCGCCCCGCACTTCTTCGTCCGGATCCAGGATGATACGGCTTTCCTCGTCGTAGTAAAAGCCCACCGGAAGGGGGAAACGTAACTCGCCTTTCTGGGCTTTGTGGAGCTTGCCCCCCTGGAGGCGGGGGTGCAAAAAATGCAGTTCGGCCGACGCCATCACGCCCTTCAGTCCTAAAAGCAGCCCGTCGTTGAAGTCCGCCGGGTCGTAGCACCCATCCTCGTCGATCACCAGAGTGGAGGTGAAGGCGCAGAGTTCCAGCAGCCGCTGCCAATCGAGATTCGAGCGCGCCAGCCGCGAGACTTCCAGGGCAAACACCGCCCCCACCTGGCCCATTGAGACATCGGCCACTAAAGTCTTGAAGTCCTCCCGCCGCGTCATCTCCGTTCCCGTCTTTCCCAAATCCTGGTCGAGGGTGCGAATCAGAGATTCGCTCCAGCCCAGTTCCCGCGCCTTCTCGCGCAAGCCGTACTGGCGCTCGGTACTCTCCCGATGGTGCAGAACTTGGCCCGGCGTCGACTGGCGCAGGTAAATGTAGGCCGGCTTGCGGCGGTGATGTTCTTGAATCTTCGGATTCATCCCTGGCCTCCGCGCTGGCGGCCCAGCTGGGGTCGTGGTCGACCCAACTGGCGAGCATATTGGCGAGGAGCACGCCGCCCCGAGCCGGATCGATCGGTGCACGGAGGGCTGACAGCGCTTCGCTCATGGCGGTCTTTTAAAGCTTCTCGCGACGGCGTAGGAGCTCGCGGTTGATCTCGCAGATCTCCTCCAAGATCTGGCGAGCGTGGTGGTAATTGGCCAGGAACTCGCTCGCCTGCGCGTAAGACGCTTGCGGGACGTAGTCCATTTGCGGGCGCAGGCCGGGATAGCTCACCGAGAGATAGTACTTGGGGCCATGACCGGGGCCTTGGGCACATTTGCATCCGGGCTTGCCACAGCGTTTGTAGCGCTCGATGAGGGAACCCCGAAGGACCGATTGGAGCGGGGGTAATTGGCGCAGGAGCGCTCGGCGGCGCTTTCGCAAGACGGCGGTGGTCTGCTTCGATATTCCCATCGGACCACGTCAACAACTGGTCTGATACTAGCATCAGGAATCTCCTTTGTCAATCCTTTTTTGCAGGCCCTTTCTGGGGGAGGAGGGGCTGGACGCAGACCGTGCATCCAGTAACACGACGAGTTCGAAAAGGCACTCGGCCGCGAGGCGATGCGGCGGCAGGGTTAACGAGTCATACGGGGAGGGATCAGCCCAGTCGGTCCACTCGCGCGGAACGCTGAGCGTACCACGCTCCAGCTCGCGGAGAATGAGCGTGTCGACGCCGGCTACACGCCGTTTCTTGAGAACTTCAAATCGCCGACCCCGCAGCGGGTGGAAGGGATGAGATATTTCTGCCCATCCCAAAGGCGAGTCGGGCACAAGTGCAGTCTGCTCTAACCGTCGGGATGCCCAAGGGTCGCAGTTTCCCGTTCGCCTTGGGAATGTAGACGCGTCGTACCGCCTGGGGACGATAGGCGTGCGTGCATAAGGACTCCTGCAGTTCATCCAGGAACCCTTTCACTCCGCCCGGCGAAGTTTCGATCTGTGCGATCGTCACTCCGTCCACGCCTGGTGCGCCTTTGTTAGCTCGCACCCGCTCCCAAGCCGCTTCCAGCGTGTCCCGCCGATAAATCCGGTCGTACAGCGCGTAAAACCGGAACTTCGGCTCCTGCTTGGCTTTTTGGCCTAGCTTCTGTCTCAGTTGAGAGAGTTTCTCCGGCAGGCTCGGCGCTGGCCCCGTTTCCGGCAGCCGTACCCCGATCTGCGGTTCTCCCGTAGTGGGATTTTCATCCAAGCGGCTCTCCCTCCCTCTGACTCCGCGTCTCTCTGCTCCGGCCCCTTCGCTCCACGGTCGTTACCCGCTTCCCCGCTACTATGAGCCGGTCCGACTCCCAGACCAAGTCGCTCTGAAGTTATGGATTCCTCCAGGGCGTTACACGGCTCGTGCCCTGCGCTCCGCCGGGTCTCCCAGGTTCCTCGACCGGTCTTTCCCCGCGCGCCGTCCCCAACCACCCCGGAGAGCCCGATGGCTGCTCACACCCATTCCTTCACCACCGGTGGCAGGCTTCGTCAGGTCCGGGAGCTTGGCCGCTCTCGCTCTGTTTAACGAGGCCGAATCGGGTTCGCTTACGCTACGGCTCACGAGTTCGCCTTCGCCAGGCTTCGTTCAGCAGATCGCTCCACCTCCCGCTGGCTCGGCTACCTGTTAAATGGGCAATTACAGGGTAAGCTCCTTTCAGCTTACGAGATCGGCCAGGCTTATCCTGGCACTCCGGACCTCCGAACCCCGAGGTCCGCCTACATATGCTCACTCGCAGATCATGATGAAGTATCGGCCCTAACCGCTCTCACGCCTTCGATAAGGCGGTCTACTTCTTCGGGCGTCGTGTAGCAGGCGCAGCCGGCGCGGACCAATCCCTTCTCGTCCACGCCTAGGCGATCTACCACCGAGGCCGCGTAGAAGTCGCCGTGGGAGAGAAACACCCCGAGGTCCGCCAGCCGCCGCGCTACTTCATCTGAGGCAACATTGCGAACCGTGAAGACGACGGTTGGGGTTCGCAACACTGAGGCCGGCGGGCCGTAGAGCGTTACGCCGGGAGTTTCAGCCAAGCCCTCCCAC
>DATDGR010000101.1:0-11719 GCA_036521995.1 Terriglobia bacterium
CGCATTCGGCCCGGATCTGGAACTACTGGCTGGGCGGCACATAGAAGAATCGGGTGGCTCGGGAATACCTTCTTGATGCCTGCGGGCGTCGGCGTTGATTGCTCCAGAGGGGTACCGCTACAATTCAACCGCCGCGCGGCTCCCTTCCCTCAAGACGAGTCCACAGTTGGGTGGCCGCAGGTACCAACCCAATTCCCGTTGACATCATGGAAGTGCCGTAGTATGCTATAGCGTTACTAATCGTATTTTACAGACTTCTGCACGAGGTACCTCATGCCCTTACGCCGATCGCCCTGTCTCACCCCGGAATCCCTGGCCGCCCGGACGGTCAACGCTCTCCAGTCCACCTTACTGCGTACACCGCGGGGTCCTCAGACCTCCGATTCTCAGGCCAACAGCCCCGAGCCCCCGGATCCCGCCCGACAGCCCCCAGAATCGCGGCTTCCACACCGGTTGGCCCGTGGGTTTTCCGAATTCGGGGTATTCAGTTGACTCCAGTAATTCTACAGGTTGTGGTTCTGGGGTTTAGCCAGGGAGCCCCCGACCAATGCCTTATAGGGTACAGGTTCCACGGCTACCGCCTGCTGCAGCAAACGATAGAACAGCTTCCCCCGCGAACGTGATCGGCGACGGTTGAAGCGGAACGTGAATTCGTCCAAGTAGTAGTCCAGATGCCTCGCACTGACCGCACCTTGATGAGTGCCCAGCAGCCAACGCTTGAGCAAAGAGGCCACCCGATGCACCCTGGGCAAAAGTTCGGACGCCGTTGGACGGCTGCTTCTCAGCACCGTTACTTCGTGCTGGTATCCTCGCGCCTCCAGCCCTGCGTACCCATCCCAACCGTCCGTATGAACCACACTGCCGGACTGGACCGCCTCGCGCATGAAGGCCTGCAGACTGAGCGCCGAGGCGTCAGGAATTCGCCGCAGTCGGATGCGGCCGATCGCTTTCCCGTCTTCTTCGCAAGCCACAGCAATCAAAGCCTTAGTCTCCGTCCGTCGGCCGCGCTTTCCTTCCTCCAACCCACCGATGTAGGTCTCGTCCACTTCCACCCGGCCGTGGAGCCGATCACGGCCTGGGCGCACCATGGCCCGACGAAGCTTGTGCAGCCAAGTCCAGGCAGTGAAGTAGCCCCCCAGGCCCAGAATGCGTTGCAGCCCCAGAGCACTGGCTCCGTTCTTCTGCGCCGTTACCCACCAGATGGCCCGGAACCACAGGGCGAGCGGTTTGCGCGTGTCCTGAAAAATTGTTCCGGCCGTCAGCGATGCTTGATACTGGCATCCGGAGCAGACCAGAAGATTGCGTCGAGTCGTCCAAGCCGACGTTCCCCGGCAACGTGGACACACAAAACCCTCTGGCCAACGGAGCTGCACCAAGTACTCTCGACATGCCTGCTCGGTTCCGAATCTGGCTTCCAATTCGCCCAAGGTAGCCGGGTAGTCCTCCACGGTCGACTACCACAACATATTGAACTACTGGAGTCAACTGAATACCCCTATTCTCCAATTCCAAAAATAGAAGTGGCTTGTTTTCTGCAAGATGCTGGGTTCGTTCGCACAAATTTGATGTGTGAGATTTGACCCATCCAGCTTTGTGCCCGAGCGGCGAGCGATTTCGCGAGGGAGACATGCCCCTCCGACATCGAGCGGAACAGAGATTCGGGGACTCCCGCACTCCCAAGAGTCAAGCTGGCAGAGTTAGTCATAAAGATAAGTGTATCATGGGTAAAACCTGCTGTCAAGGGGCCGGCTCAACCCGGCGCCTTCCAGCGCCGTCTAACTGTGCCAGGCGACGCCTCCATTCTCGTCGTAGAAGACTTCCTGTAGATTCGGACCGTCAAGGTAGATGACCGCAAATCCGTTGAGCACGCGCTGAGGTATGTCGGGGTCATTAGCCGGGCGCTTTTCATACCACAACACGTTCTTGCTGTTCGCGAGTTGTGAGCTTTGACCCCAGGGCAGCGCCCCGTGACCGTTGCAGCGGCAAAGCACGTTGTTCGCGGGACTCTGGGGCGCATAGACCGCCCCGGCGTGCGCGTGACCCCAATACCAATAGGCCGGACCCGATTCCGACGGGAACGCGCTCATCACCTGCCACCACAGATTGTTGGGTGTCAAACCGTCCAAAGAGAGAGCGTTATGGTGAGTCAGCACGATCACCTTCTTGTTCTTCGCCACCTGGGCTCGCAGGAAATCCAGTTGAACCTGCGGCCCGCTGGCGGGGAAAAGCGATCCGTCCTCGTAGAGCCCTTCTTCGTTGGAGTAATAAGCGGAGTCGAGCCCCACGATCACCCAGTTCGCATTCTCGAGCGCGAAGAAACTGCACTGCTGCTGCAATTTGAAAAGCGGGCTGCCCAAGGCCTGCTGAAAATAGGCGTCCGCGCCGGGATACATCTCATGATTGGAGTTTAGGGTCAGCGCGCCGAGAGGGCCTGCGGGCCAGAGGTTGACGAGAAGGTGCGATTCCTGGTCGGCGGTCCCGGCGTAGTAGACGTCACCCATATGAATGGTCAAGTTCGGCTGCAGAAATGCCAGGTGGGTCCGGACGTCGGTCGCCGGCGCCGGGTTGGCCGCCGTTCTCCAATCGCCGGTTCCCCAGTCGCCCGCCATCCCGATCTGTAGCGCATCGGGTATCGGGATCGTGGGTGGTACGTTGTTGAAGGCGTGCTTGCCCAGGATCATGTGTTCCAGCCAGACGGCGGTGGCCTCGGCCCAGCCCGGATCGAGTTGTTGATACTTTCCGGTTCCCCAGATGACACCGTCCGGACCGACAGTGATCACCGCACCAGCCTCGAGGCTGCTCACCACGCCGTCTTGATCGTTGGTCAGCGCGCTGTGAGCCAGCAGGGCCTGATGCCCGATGGCGGGGTCAGGCGGCGCCACCCGGCCTTGACTGGCGGCCAAGGCCTGCTGATTGGCTTTGGCGATCAGCGGCGCGATACGGCTCTGTTGTTCCGGTGAGACCTTTGCCCAGGCCTGCTTGATGCGGCTTGAGATCACGGGATCGATGCTGATCTTCATGTTCGCGTCCCTTCCTTCGGCGCGCTTCGCGAGTACGGGCTTGGCGGCCGAAGCCTCCGTCCGGGCATTGTACAGCGAAATGGGCCCTGTACCAAGGGATCGCGAGTGCGCGAGGCGCCGTAGGGAATGATAGAGTGGATGAAGCGTCCTCACCATGCCATTTCAGGGGGCGCGCGATCCAGCGGTTGGCGGGGAACCAAGCGATGAGGATTCTGATTCTGGGTGGTGACGGGTATCTGGGCTGGCCGACGGCGATGTATCTTTCGGCTCGCGGTCACGACGTGGGCGTGGTCGATAATTTCGCCAAGCGGCGCTGGGAGGTGGAGCTGAACGTCGAGCCGCTCATCCCGATCCACACCCTGCATGACCGCGTCGCCGCCTGGCTCAAGGTCACGGGCCGGCGGGTGGAGCTCTTCGTCGGCGACCTGCGCAATTACGGCGCGGTGCGCGAGGCGGTGGACAGCTTCCGGCCCGAGGCAGTGGTCCACTACGGGGAGCAGCCTTCAGCGCCCTACTCGATGATGGACCACAATCGCGCCGTCTTCAGCCAGACCAACAACATCGTGGGCACGCTGAACCTTCTCTGGGTGCTGCGCGAGACGGCGCCCGACTGCCACCTGGTGAAGCTCGGCACCATGGGCGAGTACGGCACGCCCAACATCGACATCGAGGAAGGCTTCATCGAGATCGAGCACAAGGGCCGCCGCGATGTGCTGCCTTTCCCCAAGCAACCGGGCTCGTTCTACCACCTGTCCAAGGTTCACGACAGCCACAATATTCTATTCGCTTGCCGGGTGTGGAAACTACGCTCCACCGATCTTAACCAGGGCGTGGTTTACGGGATTGAAACTGATGAGACCCGGCTCGATCCGCGCCTGGCTACAAGTTTCCACTACGACGAGGTGTTTGGCACCGCGCTCAACCGGTTCTGCGTGCAGGCGGTGGCGGGGATTCCACTGACCGTTTACGGGCGCGGAGGCCAGACGCGCGGCTTCCTCAACCTCCGGGACACCCTGCGTTGTGTCGAGCTTTCCATCCTCAATCCGCCCCTGGCCGGCGAGTTCCGGGTGTTCAACCAGTTCACCGAGACCTTCACTGTGTTGGAGCTGGCCGAATTGGTGCAGAACCAGGCAGCGAGGCTGGGAATGGAGGCTCGAGTGGCGCACCTGGAGAACCCGCGTCTGGAAGCGGAGGCGCACTACTATAACCCGCGGCACCAAAAGCTGCTCGACCTCGGCCTCGAGCCTCACCTGCTGTCCGACGTCCTGATCGATAGCATGCTGGCCCGCATCCGCGAGCACGCCGGGCGCGTCAAGCCGAACATTATCCAGCCGCGCGTGCGCTGGGCCGCACCGGGCTCTGAGCGGCAGGTTGGAGCCGCGGCGAGAGACTAGTCTCAGAGGTTATGGACCTTCTGCTGCTCGGAGCGGGAATGGGGATTGTGGGTGGCCTGATTCCGAGCCCGTTGCACCTGATTGCGCTCAGCCAGGTGGCGCTGGGGCGCTGGGCGCGCGGCATCGCCATTCTGATCCTGCCGCCGGTCGCCGTCGATGGCGCCCTGCTGGCGGTTACCTTTTTCTTCTATCGCTTCATCCCGCACGGCATCGCCCATGACGTGTCCTACGTAGGTGGGGTCACGCTGATTGGCTTCGCCGGCTACGCGCTGCTCTCGCTGCGCGGAAAGAGCCAGGCGGAGCTATCGGAGTCCTCCTCTCTTACTTACGCCAGCGTATCGGCGGCTTCCCTGGCGGAGCTGGCGGCGCCCGGCACCTGGATCTACTGGATGACCGTGGCCGGGCCCATCCTGGCCGAGGGCCGGGTGAGCGGTTACGGGCGCGTGGTCCCGTTCTTCGCCGGCGGCCTTTTCGGCTACTACGGTGCAGCCGTAGTTAGCGTCTGGCTGCTGGCCTGGGGCGCGCGCCTCCACCGCCAGTTTCGCCGCTACCTTTTTCTGACGGCCAACACTCTTCTGCTGATCCTGGGAATCTCTTACTTAGTTCGCGCCTTTTCCAGCAGGTAACGAGACCGACCCTCCTGTGGTCGGGGAGCACCGCGCCTATGGTCTATCTCTCCTCCCCTGAACTTTGTGCGACAAAGTACTTGACAAGGTCCTAGCCTTGATCTATCATCTTCCGTCATGGGTCAGTTGCACCGCTTTCGGTCTCGCCCCGCAACGGCACCCGGTATCCACGAGCACGCTCTCGAGAACTTGCGCTTCATCCGTGAAACTATGGAGCGCTCCGGAGCGTTCACCGCCGTGCCGGGCTGGGGCGGGGTGGCGATGGGTATAACCGCTCTGGGAGCAGCGGCACTGGCGCAGGTGGCGACCACGCCGGCCGCATGGATCGGTGTCTGGTCGGGAGCCGCGGTCATGGCGGTGGGTATCGGCATTCTGGGCATCCGCCGCAAGATTCGCTCGGCGCAGGCCCCAACGCCGTCGGGTCCAGTGCAGAAATTCGTCACCAGCCTGGCGCCGCCCATGCTGGCCGGCGCCTTGCTCACGGTGGTCCTGTTCCGGGCCGGCTTGGTTCGCGTGCTGCCCGGACTCTGGCTCATGCTTTACGGCGCGGGCGTAATCACGGGCGGCGCATTTTCGGTGCGCATCGTTCCGGTAATGGGCATCTGCCTGATGGCCTGTGGAGCGGCCGCGCTCTTTGCGCAACCTTCCTGGGGCGACGCCTTCATGGCGCTCGGGTTCGGCGGTCTTCAGATTGCATTCGGCATCGTCATTGCGAGGAGGTACGGTGGCTAGACAAAACGCTGCGGTCCAGAGGCGCGAAGCGGAACCGGCGGTGGGTTCAGCGGCCCAGCCGCGGCCGCTGCGCGGTCCTGCCGGGAGCTCGCCCGAGAGGCGAACCCTGGCGCTCGATCGCCTGATTCACGAGCGCATGCGGCTCGGGATCGTGAGCGCGCTGGCGGTGAACGAATCGCTCAGCTTCAATGACCTCAAGAAGCTGCTTCAGACAACCGATGGCAATTTGAGCGTCCACGCGCGGAAGCTGGAGGAGGCGGGCTACGTGACCTGCACCAAGTTCTTCGACAAGCGCGTCCCCAAGACCGAATACCGGCTGACGGGTAGCGGGCGCAAAGCGCTCGAGCGTTATCTCAACCACATGGAGGCCCTGATTCGCGCCACGCGCGAAAGGTAAAAAAATTTGACAGGGAACTTTATGATACAAAGTGCGACGGCGATGAAACCAAGCGAACTCTCGAACATGATTGGCGACTCCAGCCTGCACGTAGCCATCATCATGGACGGCGGCGGACGCTGGGCCGAGCGGCGCGGCTGGCCCCGGCTGGCCGGGCACCGGGCGGGCGCCGAAGCTGTGCGCCGCGTGGTCCGCGCCGCACCCCAGGCCGACATCGGCACCCTCACGCTGTTTGCCTTTTCTTCCGCGAATTGGCAGCGACCTGCCTCCGAGGCGGCGGGGCTCATGGACATCTTCAGAGGCTACCTTGAGACGGAAATGATCGAACATCGTTCGCGGGGGGTCCGGCTTGGTGTCATCGGGCGGCGCGACCGCCTGCCCGCCACCTTGGTAAAGGCCATCGAAAGATCGGAGGCTGCCACTGCGGGCGGCGAAGCCCTGCATCTGCGCCTGGCCATCGACTACTCGGCGCGCCAGGCGCTAGCGGAGGCTGCCGCCCGGCAACGTGCCGGCCTGGGCCCACGTGCTCGCGGCAGTCTTGATGACTTCGCGCGAACTCTGGCCGAAGTGATCCATGACACGGCGCCCGCTCCCGATGTAGATCTCATAATCCGCACGGGCGGCGAGCAGCGTGTGAGCGACTGCCTGCTCTGGGAAGGTGCTTTCGCCGAGATCATTTTCACCAGCACGCTGTGGCCGGACTTCGGCGCCGCCGACCTGGCAGCGGCCGTCGAGGAATTTGGAGGGCGCGAGCGACGGTTCGGGGGTACCCTGCAATCGGCCGCAAGCTGACCGGAGCGGCTGGGGGTAGAGATTCGTGTGTCTCGGGTTCATCCCCGGAGCACACATCACGACCTGGGGACATGTCACGCGAACTCGCCTGACCAGCCCTTTGACCGGGCATTTGGCTTGGCTTCTGCACTCGCAAAGGAGGATGCCATGCCATCGAGGATCTCGCTAGCGAGCCTTGCCCTCGGTCTGGCCGCCGTAACCGGGGGAATCGCTGTCGCTTGCCTGGACGCCCACACCGACGAGGTCAGCGTCACACTGGCCGCCTTGATCATTTTGGGATTTGTGCTCGGGTCGGTCGGCCCGCGCCGAGCCTGGCTTTGGGCCTTGCTGGTATCGGTCTGGACGCCGGTGCTGGCTTTCGCTGGCGCTGCCGGCCTCGCTCCATCGAACCCGAGTCTGCCTCTCACCGTCCCTTCTTTTCTGGCTCTCACTGTCGTGACCGGGGCTGTCGCGCTGGCGGGCGCCTATACGGGAGCTTGGCTGGGCCGGGCGGTGCGCCGGGCGACTTTGAAACAAAGCCACGATGTGCTTTAGAATCAATAGATCCAAAAATTAGGCGTCCCGGTCAATGAGAACGGACCGGCGGCATATGGCGAGCCGACTCCATCTCTCTGAAAATAAACGGTTTGTGGTATAATTAACGCAAGTTGTTGATAGAGTGTAGGTTAGTATCGACCGAGGGGAGGTCGCGCGTCACGGCGATCGGTTTTTGCCTTTGAAAAGCGAGGGGCTCCAACTTCATTGTCACATTCTCGAACCGGCTGACGTTTTAGGGTTGAAAGTGGCAAGGGAGGTCGCTGGTGCCGACGGCAGGTTTGGTTGAAAGCTTGGGTCGCACAATGCCGAAAGGTCGCGAACCGGCGCAACCCTGGGAATCAACGTTCGAGAGGTTCTACCTGGAGCACTATCGACGCGTGGTAGCCGTTCTGTTCCGGCTGACCACAAGCCGTAGTGAGGCTGAGGACCTGGCGAACGAGGTTTTTTGGAAGCTCTACCGCCGTCGACTGCTGCCCGACCCAGACGGCAATATTCCGGGGTGGCTCTACCGCACGGCTACCAACCTCGGAATCGACGGGCTGCGCAAGAACGCACGGCGGCGCCAACGCGAGCACGAGGCGGCGCAAGCGGCAGCGCACTCGCGCAAGAACGCGGGTCCGCTCGACGAGGTCCTGCGGGACGAAAGGCGGCGGCAGGTTCGCCAGGTGCTGGCGCGGCTCAAACCGCTGCACGCTGAGGCGCTCATCCTGCGCTCCAGCGGCTTCTCTTACCACGAAGTGGCGGAAACGCTCGGCGTGAAGCGCGTGTCCGTGGGAACGCTGCTTCTGCGCGCCGAGCACGCCTTCCGCAAACATTACCGCGCTACGGGCGGTGAAGAGGAGGAAATATGAGCTGCATCGATCAGGGAAGGCTGCGCGCCAGGCTGGACGGCGAGATTCGCGGCCGCGAACTCGAGGAAGTGGAGAGGCACCTGGCCCGCTGTCCAGATTGCCGCGGGGAACTGGCAAAAATGGATGCAGATGCCGGGCGCGTGCGGGGTGCACTCCAGCCTCTCGCTCCCTCGCCGGACGAAATCGATCTCGATCCGGGCCTCGCGCTCGCCCGTTTTCAGGCCCAAGACGCTCCGGCTGATCACCTGGGGATTCATGGGGGGCTCATGGGCAGGATCTTCGGGCGCCGCTGGGCTCCGGCCTGGGGCGCCGCTGTGGCCGCCGGCCTGGTGATCGCTGCCATCAGCTTCGCTCCCGTGCGCAGCCGGGCCGAGCGCCTGCTGGCCATGCTGCGGGTAGAAAAGGTGGAGGTGGTCTCCATCGATCCGGTCATGCCGAACCTGGAGACTCAGGATCGCGCTGCCAAGATGCTGGGGCAACTCATTTCCGACAACGTGGTGATGACGATGCCGCCCGGCAAGCCCCAGGATGTGGCTAACGCCGATGAAGCCAGCCGTCTGGCGGGCTTTTCCGTGCGGGTGCTGACGGCGCGCCCCGACGCGCCCCGCTTGAGCGTCGAAGGTGAGCAGGCCTTTCACCTCACGCTGAACCGTGACCGCTTGCAGGCCGTTGTGGATGAGGTGGGCCGCTCCGACATCCAGCTTCCGGCTGCCATCGACGGGGCCGAGGTGGCCGTTCACATTCCTAAGGCGGTGGTGGCGCGTTACGGCGACATTGAAAAGCCTGAGGACAGCAGCCAAACTCACAGCCATGACTGGACGGAAGCTCAGCTTAAGGACTTTCTGGTACTTGCCCAGGTTCCCAGTCCGACCGTGAGCGTGCCGCCGAACCTCGATATCGCCCAGGTAGCGGAGGCAGGTCTCGAGATTGGCGGACTGAGCCCTGAGGAAGCGCACACCTTCGTCCAGAGCGTGGACTGGACTTCCACGCTCGTCATTCCGGTGCCAGTGCACGGTGGTTCGTACCAAAAGGAACAGGTTGACGGAGTGGAAGGCACGCTGATCTCGATGCCGTCCCAGAGAAGGCGCTCGGCGGGCTATACGCTGATCTGGATCAAGGATCGTGTCGTCTATTCGCTTTCGGGTTCCGGGGATGCCTCGAACGCCGTGGAGCTGGCCGACTCCTTGGAATGATCGGGTGGTCGAATCGCGGGCGATTGAGCGCTGGATTCGGATTCATGGCTTGGTAGTGGGTCAGCTTCAAAGGTTGCGGTTATTTCCCAGACGGAGTTGGACCGCCCGCTTGGGGTATCACTTCGGCGGTTTGGGCGGAATACGTCCAGCTGGCTTGTTCTCCGCGTGCGCCGTTGCCCGCCCAGAAGTTTCGATTGCTCTAGCAGACTCGTTGATAAACCCTAGCCGACTCTCGTTACTGATACAAATGGTAGGAGTCTTGGTCCGGTGGCGAAATGCACTCGTCCTGTTTTCCGGGAAGCTCTGTTTTCAGCCGACATCTGCCCTCTAGCGACCTTTCTCAAGCATCCACACATTGCTGTCCCACGTCTGAGCGCCGAAAGCCAGGTACTTGCCGTCAGGCGACGGCAGAGGGTTGTGCATCCATTGGCGATGGTTGCGTAGCAGCGGGTTTACCTTGCCGGCGAGTGTGACGTGCAGCAGGTTGAACGATTCTGGCAGCCAGGAGGTCACGAAGAAACCCCTGCCGTCTGCCGCCCAGGCGATGGACTGAAGATGTCCCCACACTGGCTCAACCGGCATCTCATGCCAGTCGTGGCTGGATAGAGTCAGCACATCAATTCGTCCGTTGTACTTGTCCTCGCCGCGAACCACAGCCAAGCGTGCACCGTCGGGCGAGATGTTCCAACCCGTGAACCCGGCCTGGGCACCTTCCATCCTCCCCAACTGCTCCCCTTTGCCTCGCATCGGATCAAGCGAGTAGAAAACGAAGTCCGCCCCTTCCTCCTGGCTCAGCACGCATGAAGAGCCGGGCTTTAGCGGGCACCTATAGTCCCACCGCATGCCGGCAGCCTCTTCGACTACCATCTCGGGCGGTCCGCCGGGTGCGGGCCGGCGCATCAGCCGGGATGGAGAGGATGGGGCGCCTGGCATGGCGCGTGACGAGTCTCCATACAGTATCCACACTCCGCCGGGGCTCACCATCGCTCCCGGCACGGGAGTATCCCCCCCAGTCTTGCCGTAATCGTGTTCGGGACCCTGCACTATGGCTTGGGCCATATTTTCTTTCAAGCCCTGTCTGAAGATATCCGACTTGCCACTTCGCTCGGAACTAAAGATGATGGCCTTGCTGTCGGGTGTCCAGCCATTGGGATCGCTTCCACGATTATCGAGAGTGAAACGGCGGGGCGCCTTCATACTGGCGCCGTCTGGGCCGAGTTCGCCCAGGTATACATCCTGCCATTGCCGAGTCTTCAGGAATGACAGGCGTTTTCCGTCTGCGGTAATGCTCAGGCCCTGGGGACCGAAATCGCTCCAGTGCGCCAGCCGCTCAGGCTTGCCGGCAGCTTCACCCGTCGATGGCTCTACCGGGACTTCCCAGAGGCCGTAGCTTTCCTGGCCTGAGGGCGAGTCGGCTAGCTGACGGACTGAAAACACCAGGCGCCAGTCGGGCGACCAGCGCAGGCAATTGGCGGGGATGCCGTTCGTGTAACAGGGTAGTGGCGTCATTTGGAAAATGAGTGGAATGGGGATTGCTACGGATTTGGTGCGGAGCCGACCCTCTTAAGATTGAAGAAAACAGCCAGAAGATCACTGGATATGCGATATCCGCCGGGGGTTTTGTCGATCACGCCCTCAAGCTGAAGAGACTTGAAATATTGGTGAATGTTCTTTATGCGCAAGGTCTTTTGCAATTCTGAGGCTTCCCTTGGACTGTTGCCGGCACGCGAAATTTCATCCACGATTTTCTGCTTTTGCTTTCCCGCAACAGAATCATATATCCGCCCGAAGAGCATTCTCTCTAATTGAACCATGCTCTCAGCGAATCCTTTGACGGCATCATCCTGATCTATAACGTCGTCGTTGTCGGCCTGAAATGCATCGTAACCAAGTTGATGCAGGAAATACGGGAAGCCTTGTGCCCAACGAGTAATTTGTCGGGCCGCATCATCGTTTATGTGCTTTTCTGTCCCTTCCAAGCAGCGTTGAAGCAGAGAAAGGGATTCTTCCTCTGTCATCCGGTTCAACTGAACGTAACTGAAAATCCTCGGGGCCGACGGGTCGCCTTGAGCGATTTCCTCCGGGATGTGGGGAGGGCCAACAACCACAAACATGATATTTCTGAATCCAGCCGATGTCCACGCCTCAGATACAACTTTGAAAAATGATCCAAGTAC
>DATDGR010000102.1:0-27996 GCA_036521995.1 Terriglobia bacterium
GCTCCCGCTATTCCCACAGAGGACAGCCCGAACATGACCAATACCAACAGGATCAGCTTGCGCATCTCATCTCCCTCGCTTTCTCGGTTCCCCCTCACCAGCTCTGAGTGCGGACCCCCCCATCAACGTTTGCTCGATCTATTTGTGCGAATGTTTAACTTCATAGCTCATATTTCAAATTCACAGTCGCCCAGTTTTCCGAACCCAGAACATAGAGCTACCGTGTTAGAAACAGGCGTCGCCGGAGGAGCAGTCCCAAGAAGCCGAGGCCGGAACCCAGCAACAACAGCGAAGACAATTCGGGAGTTCCGCCACGTGAGGAACTGAATGTGTAAATCACTTCTCCGCTTGAGGTAGCCGCCGTGTCTTCTGAGATCATGAACGGAGTCGGTCCGGTGGCGGTGCCAAACCCAGTTCCCGCCAGGCTGAACACGTAAGTTCCGGTACCCTCATATGGCCCGAATCCGCTGAGAAGCGCCAGGGAGCCAGTCGCGGTAGGGCTGGTAAGTAACCCCGAGGTTACGGTCCCACCGGAGGGCACAGTAAGGGTTCCAGCGAACGTAGGCGCGATCGAGAACAGCGGACTCGCCGTTGGGTCGAAAAGCTGTAGTGTTGTTTGAATCGAGAATGTATATACCCCTGACATAGAGGATCCATTGGCAATCGTAGCCTTCCCAGCGGTGGACCCGGAGAAGTCAATCGTGATCGAAGTCAGCGTTCCCAGCGTCGGATTGAACTGCGGAACTGCTGACGAAGAAATGTTGAATGGAGTCGTCGTTGGCGAGAAGCTGAAGGGGTCCGTGATCGAAGTCGCTAAGCCGGGGGCCGCAAGCAGCAGCACCAATGAGCACGACAGAGCGAGCGTCTTGAGCGTTCTTTGCATGAATTCTGCTACCTCCCTCTTTCTCCCCCAAAACCTTGGAGGAAAGTTTCTTCTTTTATAATCGTTTCATTCCAAATCATGACATACACAAGTTCTTATCTCCTCGACAGTCGATTTATAAGTCAACTTATTGCTTTTGTCAACAGAAAAATTCGCGAAAAATTAGCACCCTGTTCATTCGCGCCCAGTCCCAATTTGCCACCTGAGGAAGGCAAGCTCGTCGGTACGCTCGTCGATCTGTTTGTGCAGTGGGCGCCCACCCGAGTGCCCCGACTTGGTGTCGTAGCTAAGCAGAACGGGACGATCCGACCCTGCGGCCGCCCATTGCAGCATGGCGGTCATCTTGCGAGCATGCAGCGGGGCCACGCGAGTGTCGCCGTCACCACTCACCAGAAGCACCGCCGGATAGTTAACTCCTTTGTTAACATTCTGATAGGGTGAGTATGCGTAGAGATACTTGAACTGCTCGGGAATCTCGGCTGAGCCGTACTCAGGCACCCAATAGCGGGCGACCAGGAAGTCTTGGTACCGCAGCATGTCGAGCAACGGGTAGCGGCAGACGACGGCCCGAAAAAGATCCGGACGCTGGGTGAGCGCGGCGCCCACCAGCAGGCCGCCGTTGCTCTGGCCGGTGATGGCGAGCTTCGAGGAGCTGGTGTAGTGGTTTGAGATCAACCATTCCGCGGCCGCGATAAAGTCGTCGAAGACGTTCTGTTTGTTTTGCAGCATGCCCGCCTGATGCCATTTCTCGCCGAATTCGCTTCCGCCCCGCAGGTTCGGTACCGCGAAAATGCCGCCGTTCTCCACCCAGGTCACGGCCTCCGGGGAAAAACTCGGCGTCAGGCTGATGTCGAATCCGCCGTAGCCCGTCATGAGCGCCGGGTGCGAGCCGTCGAGTTTCAGGTCTTTGCGGCACGCCAAAAACATCGGCACGCGCGTCTGATCCTTTGAGGAGTACCACACTTGGCGGACCTCGAAGTCGTCGCTGTTGAGCGGCACCTCCACGCGGGCCCACACCTGGGTCTTGGCGCCGTTGACGTCGTAACGATAAACGATGCCGGGCTGGGCGAAGGACCTGAACTCAAAGAAGGCGTTGCCACTGTCCCAGCGGCCGGAAACACCCGACGCCGAGCCGAGCGTGGGCAAGGGAATCTCGCGGCCGCCACTGCCGTCAGCCTCGAACCGCATGATCTCGGCGTGGGCATCCCGCACGTAATTGACGAACAGTTTCCCGCCCGCCGCCGAGATGTTCTCAATCACTGCGTCCCTTTCAGGCACCACTTGGCGCCAGTGTTCGCGGGTGGGCGTGGCGAGGTCGGTGACGAACACGCGACCGTTCGGTGCTTTCCAATTCGTCTGGATGTAGAGCCGGTCGCCGGCCAGGTCCGCGCTGAAGCGCGCCGTGATGTCGTTCACCACCGGGCTAACGGGAGTGTGTGCGGAAAGATCTTGAAGGTAGAGCTCCGTTTTCTCCGAAGCCGAGCCATGCAGGACGTCGATCAGAAGATAGCGGCCATCGTCGGACAGCCGGGCGAAGGTGAGATCGCCGGGGCCTAACGCCTCGCCGAAAACCTCGGTGTCGTTCGCCGGATTCGTGCCCAAGGCGTGGTAGTAAATGCGCGGTCCTTGCGGGTTGTGGCGCGCATAATAGAGGCCGGTCTTGTCGGGTTTGAGGGCCACTCCGTAGTAGTTCGCCTCGGGCATGACGTCGGCAAGGTCGCGGCCGGAGTCCACATCCTTGAAGTGGACGCTGACTTCGTCTTTGCCGCCCAACCGCACCCCATAGGCGATCAGTTTGCCGTCCTTCGAAACATCCTCCAGGCTGAAGCTGGTGGAGTGATCCGGACTCAAGGGATGAGGATCCAGCAGTACCCGGTCGGGGCCATCCAGGCCCTGACGCACGTAGATCACCGGCAGGTCTTGTCCAACTTTGCGCCGGGAGAAGAAATAGCGGCCGTCTTCTTCACGCGGCACCCCGATCACGTCCACGTTCATCAGCGCCTCAAGGCGCTGCTGGATCGCGTCGCGCCCCGGGAGGCTGTCGAGGATCGCACGGCTGTAGCTGTCCTCGGCCTTAATCCAGGCGCGCGTCTCAGGACTGTTCTGGTCCTCCAGCCAGCGGTAGGGATCGGGGACCCGTGTACCATGGTAGTTGTCCACCACATCATCACGCCGGGTGGCGGGCGGCGGTTGTGGAGCCGCGGGGTTGGTGGCTCCGGCCAGGACGCCGGCGCCTGCGAGTAAAAAGAGCATGACACCTACCTCCGGAGCCCGGGCTGATCGCACCGGGCGAAACAAGACATGATAGCGATGCATAGAAACCCCTCCTCGCTTGAGCAGATTTGGGAAGCTGCCAGTCTACCACGCGAGTTCTCTACTTTCTGGTTGGATTGGGTCACTCACCCCCAACCGGGGTTTAACCCGCATCGAGCTGGGCCCGGGCCTTTCCCAAGCGCAACTGGAGATTCCTTTTGGTTTTCGAGGGAACGAGTGAGTCGGAAATGACCACGACAGGCCGGCGGGTGCAGGCACGCAGACCTGGGAGGGTCTGATGCGCCAGCCTGACCGGCCCGCCTTACGCGCTTCGTAAACCTCCACCGGGTGGCGCCGACATTGTTCTTCATGTCGGCGACCTGAGCAACTCGTCCCGGAACGCGAGCCCATGCCCACATGAGATGATCACCAGTCGCGCATACATACAAGGCAATGTATACGCCACCCGCGGCACTTCTGGTGGAGGCACCTAGACCTGGGAAGGTCTGATGCGCCAGCCTGACCGGCCCGCCTTACGCGCTTCGTAAACCTCCACCGGGTGGCGCCGACATTGTTCTTCATGTCGGCGACCCTGAGCAACTCGTCCCAGAACGCGAGCCCATGCCCACATGAGCTGATCACAAGTCGCGCGAACCGAGAAATTATGGCGCCGAAAGGGTAGTGTCTCAGTTTGAATCTCGGGATTGGGAAGCAAACCTCTAGTTATCGGCCACACCGACATCAGCCTGAACTCCGCGCCACGCCGGCTCAAGCTATACTGAAGAACTTCGGAGGGAGATTTGAGCATGGCAAAACTTGTCTATGGATTGAGCCAGTCCCTCGACGGCTACGTCGACCACACGAAGCTTGGGCCGCCTGTGCCCGCGGCCTTCCGTCACTTCGTCGAGCAGGTGCGTGGCCTGACGGGCCTCATCTACGGTCGCCGCATGTACGAGATCATGCGTTATTGGGACGAAGATTCTCCTGATTGGGACGCGGAGGATCGCGAATTCGCGGTGGCGTGGCGGAGCCAGCCGAAGTGGGTCGTGTCGCATTCCCTCAAGTCAGTTGGCCCCAACGCCACGCTTGTCGCGGATGACTTCGAGAAGGTGATACGCAGGCTGAAGGCCGAGCTGGCTGGCGAGATTCACGTTGGCGGACCAGCCCTGGCGCAAAGCCTGACCGAAGCCGGTCTTATCGATGAGTATCGACTCTACCTCCGCCCCGTCGTGCTTGGTGGTGGCAGGCCATTCTTCGCCGGCCCCCGGCCGCCGCTCCACCTGGTGGCCAGCGATTTAATCGTCGATGACTTGATTCGGTTGACGTACGTTCCCACTTAATCGCGCGACCCGCCCGACGGACTGGCTCAGAAATTCAAACTGAGACACTACCGCCGAAAGGGGTGGCATGCAGAGCGCGCTGCCGTGCTCTGCATGCCGTTGCCGCCGTTGCCGTCAGTTCAGAGAGACCGGAGGAAATCGACCAGGTCTTGCTGATTGCTCGTCGAGAGAGAGTTGAAGTTCTGGATCACGGCGTTGGCTTCCGAGGATGGGTAATAGACGCCCTGGTTGCTGTACCCCGAGTAGCTGAAATGATCCTCGATGGCATTGACGATATTCGTTTCCCTGCCGTCGTGGAGGAAGAAGAGACGCTGGCCCGCTCCCCACAGAGGTGCCGTGCGAAACTGATCTCCGGCGGCCTGGCCCTGATTAACGTCGTCAGCGAGCAACGGCCCCATTTGGTGCAGCAGCAGATCGGAGTAAAGGTTAGCCGTCTGGTTACTGAGCGCTGCTACCGAGCTGGTGCCGGTTTGGAATGAAGGGTTGTGGCAGAGGTTGCATCCCACACTGTTGAACTGCGTCAGCCCGTTGGCGCAATTTCCGCCGCCGGGGCAGGTTGTCGATGGCGTGGGCGGCGCCAGAAAGCGCATAAAGACCTGGAAGCGCTCGATATCGGCTGATACCGCCGTGTTCGGAGATTGAGTATCGAAGTTGGTGTCATCCTCCGGCGTGCCGTTAAAGAGGCAACCCGAAGTCTCGTTGCGTTCATTGGGGAAGAGAATATTCGTCACCCCCATTTCAACGTTGTAAGCCTCTCCGGCAAACATCAGCAATGACTTGTTCTGCGCCTTCCAGCCGAAACGGGTGATGGTGCCGTCGTTGGCGCTGAAATTGGGATAGCCGCAGATGCCGTAGCCGCTGCCTGCACTGCACTCTGCGGTCTGATTGGCGGTAATGGTGGATCCCTCGATGGCCTCTATCAGCCCGGCGCCGAAGACGGGCGTGGGGATGCGGAAGATAATGTCCTGCTCCTGTTCCGCGGTGGTGAAAGGCGGTTGGCTGATCGAGCAGCCCTTGGCGTCGCTGCGCCCGGTGATGGTGTAAAGATCATGGACCCCGCCGTCGAAAGCGGTCAGGTCCAAAGTGAACGGGAAGCGGGCCTCGCGGACGGGGCCTGTCTGGGTGATGAAGTAGGGGATCGAGTTGGTTGCGCCCTGATCAGTCGCGGCGGCAATCTGCGGATTGGTCGAAGGACTGGTGCCGCCGGTGGCCGGTTGGGCGTGGCAGGCGCTGCAACTTTCGGCGTTGAACAGCGGCCCCAAGCCGGCTCCGGTGTTGGCCACCGATCCGGTGACCGACTCCACTTCAAGAAAGGTTGTCTGGCCGGCCGTGAAGAAAGCCTGCTGATCAGCGGTCAGGCCTGAGATCATTCCTCCGGCGCCGGCTGCCCCACCGCGCGGACCGGGATCGGTTGCGGACGGCCCGTGGTGGCGGGCTTGCAGACTCACGACGAAAGTAAAGGGCAGGACCACGAGGGTCGACAGCAGGAGCAACAGCATCCCGCCCGGTAGATTGCGTTTCTCACCGTACCTTGCCTTTGGCTTCGCAAACATTCAATTCCTCCTTTCCGAGGACAAACTGGTTGAATGCGTACACTGCGACCGGCAGGTGAGTCTTCCCCCCTAGCGGACCGTAAGACGACCGGACCGATCAGGTCTTGAGGTCAGAGTCAACTTCCGGCCCGGTTTCGGGGCCGGAGATGTACAGGTACAATTCGAACGGAAGGTGAGCTTGTCACCCTGCACCGTCAAGGCGATGCGACCGATTTTGTCTAACTCAGGACAACCTGTGGCAACCCTCTTATGAGGGACTAGAATTGCTTAGGTGCGGTGCGAACCGGCGGGGTAGTCTCTTCCCCCTCGGACCGCAAGACTACTGGGCCGATTGTGGTCTTCGTCTCAGAACGCGCCGGATCTTCTTGAGCGGAGGGCGCGCCTGATGATTGCTCGTAACCCCCTCGCATGAAGCCATGCCAATTGCGAGCGCCGCCTTTTGTATCACGGCTGGAAGCGACTGTCAATATCAATTTTCAAGAGCGTATGAGCCACCCACGTTAGTCAGGAAAATCGCAGACCCGAGGGCCTGCGCCGGCCGGCGGGGCGAGCGCACGGCAGCTTGACATCCCAGATCTATTCCTGTATGTTAGATATCTCTATGGTTAGACAACACAACGGGCTGCAGCCCGAGATTGGGAAACCGGCTGCGGCACGCGATCGACCGCAACAAGCGGGCTGCGGCCCGAACTACTGGGGGCCCTTGCTCTAGCCGATCGATATAGGCCTACCGGCGGCGAAGCGAGCGCCGATCGTCAAAAAAAGATTCCTTCTGCCAAAGCCAAGAAGTCATTTAGAATCAAGAGATAGCTCAAAAGAGGGGGGCTAGACCAAAGCCAATAAGTCCTTTAGCATCAACAAAACTGGGGCTACATCCAAAGCCAAAAAGACCCAAACGGGGGTATCCACTTAGCCCCACCTGACATGCTACTGTGTAGGGGATGGAGGACTACCCCTGCAATTTGGTTGAGTTTGATGAACACTTCGCCTCCGAGGAGGCGTGCATTGCGTACCTGAGGGCGCTTCGTTGGCCCAAGGGGTTTGCGTGCCCCAAGTGGGGTGGGGACCAGGCATGGCGCCGGGCCCGGCTGGCGATGGTCTGCGCGCGCTGTCGTCACGAGACCTCGATCACGGCCGGCACGCTGTTCGAAAAGACGCCCAAACCGCTGCGCGGGTGGTTCAAGGCGATGTGGTTGGCCACTAGCCAGAAGACGGGAGCAAGTGCTCTCGGACTGCAGCGCGTCCTCGGGCTCGGCCGCTACGAGACGGCGTGGTGGTGGCTTCACAAGCTTCGTCCTGCCATGGCTCGCCCGGGGCGGGATCGTCTCAAAGGCTGCGTCGAGGTCGACGAAACCTATGTGGGTGGCCCCGAGGAGGGCTCTCGGGGTAGACAAACCGAGGAGAAATCCATGGTGGTCATAGCGGCTGAAGAGGATGGCGATAGGATCGGACGTCTTCGGCTGGGGCGAGTTCCCGAGGTCTGTGCGGCAAGCCGGTTGGCCTTCATCCAACAAGCCATCGCTGAGGGTTCGGTGATCCACACCGACGGCTGGCTCGGATATCAGGGCCTGGAAGAAAAGGGATACAGACACAAGGTCAGCAACATAAAACAGAGCCGTGGCCGGGCGCACGAACTGATGCCCCGCGTCCACCGCGTCGCTTCGCTGATGAAACGATGGCTTCTGGGTACCCACCAAGGCTCGGTTAGCTCTAAGCATCTGGACTACTACCTGGACGAATTCACGTTCCGCTTCAACCGGCGAACGTCGAAACATCGAGGCAAGCTCTTCTTTCGCCTCATGGAGCAGGCGGCTACCAGTGGGCCGACAACCTACGGCGATGTCGTAGGTCGGCCGGATCCCGCCTGACTAGCAGGTGGGGCTAAGTGGATACCCAGTAAGACCCATTTGGATTTTCCTTCGAGAATTGAGATAAACAACTTGGAATCAGTGACATCCAGGCAGATCGGGCACTGTGATCATCAAAACGCCAAAGCCAAACGGACCGAGGCGTGAGATTGGCAGTCAAGCCATGGTGGGTCAACAGCTTATGGGCACCAGAGGCGGCCAGCGAGGCCAAGCGCCAAAGCCACGCCGAAGGCCGAGGGCTGGTGGCAGCTTTTCTTCAGTGCCGGACATGCCTCACGCCCGTAAACATCACGGCGAGGCCCAGACGATTCGCTGCGGCAAAAGTCTCGTTGACTCACGGTGGTTCCAGGAGCGTCGAAGGACGCCGGACGAGTCTCGAAGCGCCAGGGGGGAGCCAATGACGTTCAAACCCGGAATGTATCGATCATAAAGAGTTTGACCTACTCATCCTTCCGGTCAATGAGACTCCGGCAAGACCCCGGTCCTTTCGAGGAAATCGGGGTCGCGTCTTGGCTGAGGCGGACAGGAGCCGACCGCGATCGAGGCCAGACCTGGGCTGAAAGCCGGGCCTCGGTCGGGCAAGCCAGAATGCGAGTCAGGCGCTGTGGTGGTCCGCCGGAAACCCGGCGCAGCGAAAAAAAAGGGCGGTCCGAGGACCGCCCTATGGCGAGACCCGACTTTGGCGACCAGGTTGCCACGGTCGGGGAGCAGCGTGTGGCCCGGCGCCGCCAAGTCACGCCAACTATGTAGCTAGCCTAGAACGAAGAAGGCAGAACCTGCGTACCCTCCTGCTGGACCGACTGCAGGCTGTTGGGATCGAGTCCCAGCGCCTTGAGGATGGTGGGGGCCACTTCCATGGTGGTGACTGGGATGGTCACGGTGGTGGCCTGCAGCTTGGGATTCGACAGCAAAATCATGACATTGGTGTCGTCATGGGAGAAGCCGCCATGCTCAGCCTGTTTCTTGGTACTGCCGGAATAGGTGACGCCGACATGCGGCGTAATCAGGATATCCGGCGTGCGCGGGTCGTCACCCGGTTCCAGCCCGGGCGGATTGAAAAGCTGGGTAATTCCCGCTCCATAGAAAATCTCGCCGATGCCCGCGATATTGTTGGTGGCCGGCGATTCTGCTTGAAGCACATCCACCACTTCCGGCGCGGTGCAGTGGCTGTCCAGCCAGAGCATCGAGACATCATCTTCGGTGGGCCCGATGCCGGTGGGATTAAGCGGTGATTCGGAGAAGGGCAAGCAGGCGGCCACGATGGTCGCCGGGGACGTGGTGATGGGATCGCCCGGTTTGGTCGATATGCCCAGGTAACGAGAGGAATCGATGGGGCTCTGGCCGTGCTTGGCCGTGATGATGATCAGCGTGGAGTCAGAAAGACCGTCGGCTTTCAGCGTGGCCACCATCTCGCCGATCGACTGATCCACGAACTGGATCGCCTGGACCAGCGCCCTGCTCGGCGTGCCTTGGGCGTCCAGATAGCCGCCGTAGACGGTCGGGGTGACGGTCGTTTCGATCAGCTTCTCCCCGACGCTCACGGTCTGGAAATTCATCCCGAACACCACGGGCACCGGGGCCGACCCAGACCCGTTGTGTGTTTTGCTGTTGATTTCATTCAGGATGGCGTTGACCTTCAACGTGTCGTAGCACCGAATGTTCAGGAAGCTATCGGTCCAGGCATTCGAGGAGCTGACGGCACTCTGATCGGGCAGAGGGTCGCAAGTGAGGGAGCCCATTTTCACGCCCGGCAGGGCCACGGGAATCGAGTTGATCTCCGGCGAGTAGTAATCGTCCACGTTGGTGCCGTTGCCCGGACCATTGACCGAGGAATAGGACGGATGCTTGTCTGACCAGGCGGTGTATCCGCCGGCGGCATGCACCACGCCAAAAATGGTGTTGGTGCGAACAAAGTTCCAGGGATAAACCGGAGCGCAGCCTTTGCTCGGGTCGCGTTCCAGCCTCTTGGAATCAATCGACTGAACTCCGCCATCCACTCCGGTAGGCGCGCCGCCGTTCAGCAAGGTCTTGTTGATGTCGATTCCTTCGTCGAACTCTGTGGTAGTTCCCGTCGGCGCTGCGAATGGCACACAGGCTCCGGGCGCGCCCCCGACGCCGTTGCCGGTCGTGATCGTCGGCGGATCGAGTGACCGGTCGTAGGCAACGTCGTAGAATGCTCCCGCGCTCCGCGGAGACGAGCCACTCACCAGGGCCGTTAACCCGGGGAACGAGTCGGAGGGCTCGGAAGTGGATGCATAGAGATAATTGACGCCGCTAGGTTTCAGGTCAGCGAGGTTGGGGCAATAGGGCGCACCTCCATTGGCCCCGCTGATTCCATTGGCACAATTGATGAAGTCCAAAGCGTGCATGCCGTCAATGCTGACCAGGAGCACGTGCTGTACCGTCGACAGCCCGTTCTTAGTCGTCTGGCGTTCAGAACCGGCAGGCCTGGCAGGCTGCGGACCAGCGGTCCAGGCGTTGTTTGCGATCAAACAGCCGGCCAGCGTTGCCAGCATGGCTGCCGTACCGCGGACTCTTTTCATATATCTTCTCCTTTGGGATCTCCCCTTCAGCTTGGTTATAGCGGGGAAATTACGAGCCACACATTAACAGTCTGTGAAGATCGGGTTAAGGAAAGTCGAAATTAGAACCTGCACGGTCCCGGGGCGCCGGACTCCATCGGCTGGTGCCGGCCAGCCTGCCCGACTGAGCCGGCGGGGCACTTCAGCATGTTATTGATTATACGTGGCTTAACTGTTATGACGAGGATGGGGAGGCAAGGTTTACCGTCGAAGGCGCGCGGCCATCGCTACCCAGATCGCGGCCTTAGGCACTATCGGCCTCCGAAAGCCGACTCGCACCCATCAGCCGCACGCGGGAAGGCTGACCGTGAATTTCGATCCCCGGCCCAGATTGCTTTCGACCGTGACGGTGCCACTCATGCGCTCCACGATATGCTTGACGATCGAGAGTCCGAGTCCGGTGCCGCCGACCTCGCGCGAGCGGGCCTTGTCGACCCGGTAAAAGCGCTCGAAAATGCGAGTCAGATGCTCTGAGGGAATGCCGATGCCCGTGTCTTCCACCACGATGGCCACGCGGCCATCGGCGCGGCGGGTTTCGATGCGTACCTCGCCATCCGGCCGGTTGAATTTCACCCCGTTGTCGAGCAAGTTCACCGTCACTTGTTCAAGGTGCGTACGGTTGCCGAGCACGTCCGCCTCTTCCACCGGCCCGCGCACCAGCCGCACGCCGGCCAGGCGCGCAGCAGAGCTAACGGTGCGCAGCGAAGAGTCCACCACCGCCTCGATGGAGATGCGCTCCGGAATCGCTCCCGCGCGGCCGCTCTCGAGTTCCGACAAAGTGAGCAGGTCTGAAGTGATGTTGCCCAGGCGGATGGCGTGCGCCTTGATGATCTCGGCGAAACGACGGCTGTTCTCGACGTCTTCGAGGCCGCCCTCGAGTAGCGTCTCGGCGTAGCCTCGGATGGAGGTGAGCGGCGTGCGCAGTTCGTGCGAGACGTTGGCCACGAAATCCCGGCGCACGCGCTCCAGGCGCTCGAGGTGGGTGATGTCATACAGGACGGCGATGGCTCCGCGGCCCGAGGGCGAGTCGAGCGGTGCCGCCTGGGCTTCAAACACCCGTTCCTCGCCGGCCAACACCATGGCCAGACGGCGGTCGTGCGAGCCGCCGTCCTCCAGAACCTCGCCCAACAGTTCGCTGAGGGCCGGGTCACGGACGACTTCGGGCAGTGGAGTCCGGTCTGCGATAGGACTTTGAAGACCCACCGCCCTCGCAAAGGAGCCGTTCAAAAAAGTGATTCGCAGCTTCTCGTCCACCGCGAGCACACCTTCCACCATGGTGGCCAGAATCGCCTCGCGCCGGGCGGATTCCACCTTGGCGTTCTCCAGCAGGCCGCCGAGGCGCTTCGCCATGCCATCGAGAGATCGGGCCAGCAGGCTGAGATCGTCGTCCGCCGTGTCGTCGATGGCAGGGCCGGTCCGCCGGGCGTCCACCACGCCTTCCGCAAAGGCACGCAACCGTCCGACGCGGCGGGCGAGCGACCACGAGAGGAGGTGAGCCAGTACCAGAGCAACCAACGCTGCCAGCAAGCCCGCTTCCAGGACCTTCATCTGCACGGCGTCGGCAGCCGCCTGGCGAGCTTCGGGACTCTCAAACGGACCGCCAGAAGCAAAACGCCTCAGGTAGATATCGGTGGGTATCAGAACAGCCGCGATCAGAAGCAGGGCCCCCAAGAGAAGCTTGCGAAACATAGGGCTGCGAAGGACCATCTTGGAGGGATGCGATGCCGAGCACCTACGGTGACTCGAGCCCGGAGCGCGAACCCAGGCTGAACGGGCCGCTAAGCCTCTCCGCCTGCATCCGGCTGAGGCAAGAAGCGGTAGCCCGAGCCTCGCACGGTCTGCAGATAGCGCGGATTGTCCGCATCGATCTCAATCTTAGCTCTGAGGCGCCGGATGTGCACATCCACGGTCCGCGGTGTAACGAAACGATCGCGCCCCCAGACACCGTCCAGCAGGCGGTCGCGGCTGAAAATGCGCCGGGGATTGGAAACCAGGAAGTGCAGCAACCGGAACTCCAGGGCGCTCAGCTCCACCGGATTGCCCCGCACCCTCACTTCGCGGGTGGAGGCGTCCAAACGCACCTCGCCGGCCTCGGCCACCTCGCGAATCTCGGCGGGCGACGTCTTGCGGCGCAGCACGGCCTTGACCCGGGCCACGAGTTCCCGGGGACTGAAGGGCTTGACCACGTAGTCGTCCGCGCCGATCTCGAGCCCCACCACGCGATCGATCTCCGCGCCTTTGGCGGTCAGAAAAATCACAGGCAGCGCCCGGGTTCGATCGTCGGCGCGCAAAGCGCGGCAGATTTCGAAACCATCGAGGTCCGGCAGGAGAACGTCAAGCAAAACCAGGTCCGCCGGGTTGCGTCGGATGTAATCGAGGCCCTCACGGCCCCGGAGGAATCCGAGAACTTCCAGCCCCTCTTTGCGCAAGTTGTAGCGGACGAGTTCGACGATGTCTTTCTCGTCCTCAATGATCACGATGCGCGGAGTCACCAGTGAATTATACCGCTCACGGTGCGGGGAGCGTTCTGGAAACGAGAGAACTGCCGAGGACTCTTGGCTTGCCGGCGCCATGGGCACACCCCCGAGGTCTTTGGGATCCAACTCTTCGCTCCGCTGTTTCACAATTTCTCGACGCAGATGGGATTCACCGGCCGACTCTTCGACTCGAAACTCCTTCGAGACGGCCCCCCGGCGATACGTTACCGGGATCTTTAGCGTAACCTCTCCGGGTTAAGCTCACGTAAAACTGATGTAAACCTTGTGTTACAGAATCGCATCGGATGGGAAGGCGGGTTTGGGGTTACCGTGAAGCGAGAACTCGGCTCGCGCCAAATGCTGGAGAGATCGGCCTGCTTCGCACCGCGTTCACCCGATAACGGCCGGAGCGTATGGCGCACCTGCAGATGTGGTCGGTGAAGAAGCGGAATCAGGGCATTCGGTGGCATCGATACCGACGCTTGCGCAGGGGATTCACGAGCGCGAAGCTCGCTGCCTTCTGCGCTTCCTGGGCGGCGCCCGTCTGCCCTGTGATCACGATGCCACCAGCAGGCTTTCGGCAAAGGGCCACTCCTCGTCCACCCACTGCCGGGCCGCGCGAAAACCCGTCGCCGTAGCCATCTGCCCCACGTCCCCCAAGGTATATTTGTGCGAACTCTCGGTCCAGATGGTCTCACCAGCCCGAAAATGAACGTCGAGTCTGGCCTTCTCGATTCTTACCCGCTGCTCTGCTGTCGAGCGCAGATGCATCTCGATGCGCCTGTCCCCCTCGTTGTAAACCACCTGGTGCGCGAAGCGTCGCAAGTTGAAATCCGCCCCGAGCTCCCGGTTGATTCGCGCCAGCAGGTTGAGATTGAAGGCCGCCGTGACGCCCGCCGGATCATCGTACGCCAGGATCGTCTGCGAGGTAGGCTTCACCAGGTCCGTGCCCAGCAGCACGGCATCGCCAACCTGCAAAAAGGCGCGGATTCGGACCAGGAATTCCGAGTCTTGGTGCCGGTTGAAGTTGCCGATGGAGCTGCCCAGGAAAAGCACCATCAGCCGTTGGCGCGGAAGGCGCTTGGCGGCGCGCGCGAGGCCGTCCAGATACTCGGCTTCGAACCCGCGAACGCTGACGCCGTCCAGATGGCCGAGCTCGCGATGGGTGAGAACGAGGGCCGCAGGGGAGATCTCAATCGGATGATAGGTGGTGGGCTGGCGGCGGGCCAGAGCTTCCAGGATCGACCGTGTCTTCTTGGCGCTGCCGCTGCCGAGCTCGACGACCACCACCGGGGGTGCCACGGAGTCCGCGATCTCGCCGGCGTACCGGCTTATAATGCGCTCATCGGCCCGCGTAAGCCCATATTCGGGCAGCAAGGTGATGGCTTCGAATAGCGCCGAGCCCACGACGTCGTAAAAGTACTTGCATGGAATCCATTTGGAGCCCGGTCGTCCGAGGCCAGCGCGCACATCGCGAGCGAACTGCGTCACGACGTCCCTTTTCTCCGTATTGCGACCCGTCGTTGCTGCGAATCCCGCCATGGTGTTATTGATGCACGCGCGGTCGTCCGGGACTCACGCGGGCGTCCCGATCATGGCAGAAGCGCGGCAGGTGGGCTAAACTCCAAAGGCAGGCCGCAGAGGGCTTCCACTGCGCCGGCCGCAAGCGCGTTGGTGTGGCGATGTCTTCCCCGGGTGATGGCCAGACCGTGATCGAGTTTCGCGAGGTTCACCTGTCCGTAAACGGGCACAGGCTGATCGACGAGCTGAATCTCACCGTCAAACGCGGCGAAAGGCTTGTCCTGCTGGGCCGAAGCGGTTCCGGAAAGACCACCACTCTCAAATTGATCAACCGCTTGCTGGAGCCCAGCGCGGGCCAAGTTTTGGTTGAGGGCCGGGCCACAACCGAGTGGGATCCCATTCGGTTACGGCGCGGCATCGGCTACGTGATTCAGGAGGTCGGACTCTTTCCCCACTTTACAGTAGAGCGCAACGTGGCCGTGGTCCCCTCCATCGAAGGCTGGGCGCGTGAGCGGATACACGAGCGGGTCCAGACCTTGCTGCGCCTGGTCGGGCTTGACCCAACCCTAGCCGGCCGCCACCCTTCCCAGCTCTCCGGCGGGCAGAGGCAGCGCGTGGGCGTGGCCCGTGCACTGGCTGCAGACCCCCCGATTCTGCTAATGGACGAGCCGTTTGGAGCGCTCGATCCTATCACCCGCGCCGAGCTGCAGAGCGAGTTCCGTGATCTGCAGCAGAAGCTCGGTAAGACGGTCGTCTTTGTTACTCACGACCTCGGCGAGGCTCTGTTTCTGGGCTCACGAATCGGCCTGTTTGACTCTGGAAGGCTGGCTGGCGTCTATACCCCCGCGGAGTTTTTGAACACTCAGGATCCGAATGTGGTTGCGTACCGCTGCGCGTTCCGAGGGTTCGGCAACGGCCTTTGACCTGGAGTGGCCGGGCCACCGCCTGGCCAGCGATCGCCGAGAACCGCTGTGAACCTGATTCAGTTTTTTGTCGCCAACCGTATCGAAGTAGCCGAGCTGACTCTGGAGCACTTGCGGCTGGTGGGCGTTTCGATGCTGCTCGCGGTCCTGGCAGGCGTGCCCACCGGAATCCTGCTGGCGCGCCGGCCGCGGCTGGAGAAACCGGTCCTGGGCGTGGCCAACATCGTGGAGACCATCCCGAGCCTGGCGCTCTTCGGTCTGCTCCTGCCGGTGCCCTGGCTCGGCGACCGTGCCGACCGGCTGGCGATTCTCGCGCTGGCCCTCTACGCCCTCCTTCCGATCATTCGCAACACTTACGTTGGCATCAATGGTGTGGATCGCGCGATTCTGGAAGCCGGTCGCGGCATGGGCTTGACGGACCGCCAGCTTCTGTTCCAGGTGCAGTTGCCGCTGGCGCTCAGCGTAATCTTGGCCGGCGTTCGAGTGGCCACGGTGGTCTCGGTAGGAGTAGCCACGATCGCGGCCGCCATCGGCGCGGGAGGTCTTGGGGAGTATATCTTCCGCGGCCTGGCGATGGTGAACAACAACTTGATCCTGGCGGGCGCGATTCCAGCGGCGCTGCTGGCGCTGACCGCCGACCTCGTTCTGGGACTCGCGGAACGCAGGCTGCGCCCGGATGCCAGCCCAGGATAAGATGCCCTGCTTGCGCCCTCTTCGAAGCCTCGCGCTCGTCCTGGTCTTCTTCACCCTCACAGGCCTCACTGGTTGCGGACCTGCCCGCCGGGACCGCATCGTGGTGGGCTCGAAGAACTTCACCGAACAGGCGGTGCTCGGCGAGATCTTCGCCCAGCAGATCGAAAATCACACTGGACTGCCTGTCGAGCGGCGTTTCTACCTGGCGGGAACCTACATCTGCCAGCAGGCGATCCTGGCGGGGCGCATTGACGTCTATCCCGAGTACACAGGAACTGCGCTCACAGCGGTCCTCAAGGAACCAGCCCGGAGCGGGGCCAGCGAAGTCTACGACGAGGTGAAGAACGCCTATGCGCGCCGCTTCCACCTGTTGGTGGCGCCGGCGCTCGGGTTCAACAACACGTTTGCGATCGTCATTCGAGGCGATGATGCGCGCCGCCTGGGCGTCAGTACGCTCTCCGAGGCCGCCCGCTTTGCACCCCACTGGAGACCCGGCTTCGGATACGAATTCATGGAGCGCCCCGACGGCTATCGGGGCTTGGTGAAGACTTACAGTCTGGGGTTTGGAGAGCAGCCCCGCATCATGGACCTCGGCCTGCTCTATCGCGCTCTCACCAGCGATCAGGTGGATCTGGTAGCGGGCAACTCCACGGACGGCTTGATCGCGGCCCTCGGCCTCACCGTCCTCGAGGATGACCGTCACTATTTCCCGCCTTACCAGGCAGTGCCGGTGGTGCGTGAGGACACTGTGCGGCGGCATCCGGAGGTCTTTGAAGCGCTCGAAGCCTTGGGCGGCAAGATTTCAGAAGACGACATGCGGCGCCTAAACTACGCCGTTGATGGCGAGCACCGGGACGTGCGCGACGTGGTGCGCGAATTTCTGAAGTCGCGCTCACTTTGACTATCCCTGCGGGCGCAACGCGAAATTCAAGTGCGTGAGGGAGGTCGAGGAAATCCTCGATAAGCATGGACGGCCGATCTGGGTACTAGGCGTCGCCCTGGACGCACCCGACACCGTCCTTGAATGCGCCACCCACCATTCATCCCTAGCCAATTGGTACTCAGTGGCTTCAGCGGGGTCGGGTAAGAACCAGACTGGCTTGCGAATCCACGTGGCAAGCGTAGTCCGGCGGCACAACCGTAGTAGAGCTGTACTCGAGGACCACGGCCGGGCCCGTAAACTGCGTGCCCGGTGGGAGCCGGGAACGCTGGTACAGCGGAGTATCCATCATTTCATCCTCGAACCAGACCGATTTTCGCTTGAGCAGCGCAGCCCGGGGAGGGTCCCGGCGAACAGGCTTGCTAGGGGTGCGGCCGATCGCTGGCTTTGGCGTCCTGATCGCGAGGCGCAACCTGAGGTTGACGATCTCCAGGCTTTGGCCTGGCTGCGAGTGGCCGTAAGCGCGTTCGTGCTCGCTCTGGAAGGCCTCGCGAAACTTCCGATCGAACGGCACGGTGAGCTCGAAAGACTGGCCGACGTAGCGCAAATCGACATGACGCTCAGCATGAATCGCGTCCCTGAAGCCCTCCGCGCGGAACTGAGCACGCCCAGCGCGTTCGAGGCGAACAAAGCCGTGCGCAATCTCTTGCAGAAATGGCTCCCACCCTCTGGCGAGAATCTGCTGGCGAGCCCTGCCGGAGACTTGGCTGCGCGCGCGAGGCGTAGGTCTGTCTCCTGAATCAGTCGTCGAGCCGGGGACCGGCATCAGGACGGAGTGGGAGAGGTCCTTCACTACATCTGACAGCAGAACGCCGAGCGCAGAGAAAGCGCCGGGATCCGGGGGCACGATCACCTCGGCAATTCCGAGCCCACGCGCCAAATCAGCAGCATGGAGCCCGCCCGCACCGCCGAAGGAGACCAGCGCGAAGTCACGGGGATCGTGTCCACGCTCCACCGAGATCACACGCAGAGCACGCTCCATGGTAGCGTTGGCCACGGCTAAGATGCCTCGCGCCAAGCCCGGGGGTGTTCTCGGGAGCAAACGTCCTGGAACTCGGCGCGCATGATCTTTCAGGAACTGAGCGAAAATGCCGGAGGCAGCCTCCAGATCGAGCCGAAAATCGCTGCCCAGAAAATGGTCCGCGTCGAGCCTGCCCAGAATCAGATGAGCGTCGGTGACCGTGGGCCGAGTTCCGCCCCGCCGGTAGCAGATGGGTCCCGGCACCGCGCCGGCGCTTTCCGGACCCACGCGGAGCGCGCCACCGGCGTCGAATCGTGCCAGCGACCCTCCGCCTGCGCCTACGGAGTGCACGTCGAGCACCGGCACGGCCACCGGAAAACCGCCCAGTGTGATCTCGCGCGTCGTCCGCGGAGCACCGTCGATCAGGCTGACGTCGGTGGACGTTCCGCCCATGTCGAAGCTGATCGCTTGCCGAATGCCACGCCTTTGCGCGAGTCTCGCCGTGGCAACTACCCCACCGGCAGGTCCCGAAAGAATCGTACGCACGGGCTCGCGGGCGGCCCGTTCGGCAGTGGTAATACCGCCGCTCGATTGCATGACGGAGATTCGAACGGCGGGCTTGCCGGATCGAGGGAAGCGCCGGGTTCCGAACGCGCTCGCGAGGCGCGCCAGATAGGTTCCAAGACGCGGTGCCAGATAAGCGTTCACCACCACGGTAGAGATTCGCTCGTACTCGCGAAACTCCGGGAGAATCTCGTGTGAGACCGACAGGGGCAAGCCCAGTACGCGCAAGGCTTGTGCCACCATCCGCTCGTTCGATGGATTTGCATAGCAAAACAGGAAGCAAAGGGCGAGCGATTCGGCGTCTGCTTTTCGGAGGCGGCCGACAAGCTGTCGAAGGGCAGCCTTCGACGGCGTCTGCAGGATGCGGGCGTCGGCCGCGGTTCGCTCGTGGACGCCGAAACGCAACCGGCGCGGGACCAGCGCTGGCTCGCGGCGGACGCCGAGATCATAGAGCCGCGGGCGGTTCTGACGGCCGATCTCGATTAAGTCCTCGAATCCAGCGGTGGTGATCAGGGCCACCCGCGCGCCTTTGCGCTCCAACAGAGCGTTCGTGCCCACCGTGGTTCCATGAATGATTTCGAGGCGCGCATTCGCTGCCGACTCGCCCGTGCCCTCGATGAGCTGGTGGACGCCCTCCGCGATGCCGCCCGCCGGGTCATCCGGCGTGGAGAAGACCTTCAGGATGCGTACCCTGGAACCTTCGAGAATCACGCAGTCGGTGAACGTGCCGCCGGCGTCGACTCCGATGCGAAGGGGCGCAGACTTGGGCCGAAGAACCATCATTCAGTCAGTGATCTTATCAAGCTGTGGTGCTGAGGCCGAGCGGAAACGAGGCGTGAGCGGTGAGCGTGAGATCGGCGCGCTCGCCAGCCTTGAGCTTGAAGTAACCGGCGGCGGCGATCATGGCGGCGTTGTCCGTAGAAAGCGCCGGGGAAGGAAAGAAGACGCTGAAGCCCTGACGCCGCGCGGCCGCGGCGAAGGTGCGCCGCAGTTGGGAGTTGCAGGCGACGCCGCCCGACACACATACCGAGGAGACGCTCTCGGCCTCGGCTGCCGCCAGGGTTCGCCCCACCAGGTCGTCGACGACGGCGCTTTGAAAGGAAGCGATCAGGTCGAGAGTCTCCTGGGAGCAGAGCTCACGGAGCTGATTGGGGCCCGGACGCTGCCCCACCGCACGCAAATCGGCCTGCCAGCGGCGGCGATTCTCGGCTTCTGCTTCGAGGGTACTTCCCCGCACGCGATAGAGCACGGCGGTCTTGATCCCGCTGAAGCTGAAATCGAGCTGATTGCCCTTCAGCCGGACGCGCCCGAAGTCCACGGCACCGGAATTGCCGAGCGGTGCCAGATGGTCAATGATCGGCCCACCTGGATAGCCCAGGGCCAGCAGCTTGGCGACCTTATCGAAAGCTTCGCCGGCGGCGTCGTCGCGAGTCTGGCCGAGGCGCGCGTAGTGGAAGCCTCCAGGGCTTCTGGACGCGCCGGCAGGCTCCAGATCAGATGGGGGACAGAGGCGGTCCTGCCGCATGGTGGACGGCACCTCGACCCGATAGAGAACCGTATGCCCGCCAGAGACCACCAGGGTCACGTTCGGGAATTTGGTGGCTTCCAACGAGGGATCGGACTGACGGGCCATCTTGTTTTCAAGCCACACGGAATGAATGTGGCCTTCGAGGTGGTTGACACCCACCACGGGCTTACCGAGAGCCTTCGCCAGCGCCTTGGCATAGACGACTCCGACCAGCAGTGAGCCGATCAGTCCCGGTCCCTCGGTCACGGCCAGGCCATCCACCTCGCGTGGGGTCACGCCGGCCTGGTGACAAGACTGATCGACTAATGGTGCGATCCGGCGCAGGTGCTCGCGGGAGGCAAGCTCAGGGACCACGCCGCCAAATCTCTCGTGGGTGAGCACCTGCGAGGCGACCACGCTCGAAAGAATACGCTCTCCGTCAGCTACGACAGCAGCCGCGGTCTCGTCACAGCTCGACTCAATGCCCAGAACCAGCATCCGTGCCTCATCCCTGATCGTACCACGGGCGGCGGAACCGCCCGAAGCGGCCATCAGGACCGAGCCGTCGGAAGTGGGACGGTGAGGTATATACTCAGGCAACTGGAATTGAGAAGAATGCCGGCCGGAAGCCGCGGGCCGGCTCGAGCCCGGAGGCATGGATGAGCATCTTGATCGTTGAGGACAACGCGGTTAACGCTCGAATGCTGGAGGTGACCCTCCAAAAGCACGGCTACCGCACGGCTCGAGCCCGCACCGGTAGGGAAGCCCTCGACCGGCTGCAGCAGGACGGGCCAGAAATCGAAATGGTGATTACCGACATCATGATGCCCGAAATGGATGGCCTGGAACTTTTTGCCGCCATCAGGGCGGAGCCCAAGCGGCAGATGCTTCCAGTAGTCATCGCCAGCGCGGCCGCGGATGCGGAGCGTGTCGCGAAGGCTGCCGAGCTCGGTTGTCATGACTACATCCTGAAGCCCATCCACACCGCGCAGCTTCTGGGAAAAGTTCGGAGCATTATCATCGGCAGGAAGCCGACCTTGCGGGACCAAACTGAGGTGCTGGCAAGTCTGGCGCCGGAGCCCGCGCTACTCTACCGGCATTTTGTCAGGCTGTTTACCCTTGAGGCCAAGTCGCTCCTCGGCCGGCTCTCCAAGGTTTCCAGTTTCGAGGCCGCTCTGGCCGTGGTGGATGAAGCGGTCGAGCTCGCGGAAGCAGCTAAGCTGGTCGGCGCCGAAAGGCTGACGCTCATGCTGGACCAGCTTTGCGACCGCAAGTCGCTGGACCGACTCGACGACTCCGACGTCTCGGAGTTGCGTAACGAACTCAAGCTGGCACTAAACGCCTTGAGCAGTCCAGCGTAGCCCAACAGGCTCCAACACCCCAACCCAGCCGCGAGCATCAGCGCTTCATCCTATGGCCCTCCAATTACGCCTGTCTGCTCATTCCTTCTTCCGCTTCGGCGGCAGGCCGGGTTCGGTCATGCGGCGCGGGTCAAGGAGGTGATCGAGCTCCTTTTTGGAGAGTATCTTCTCCTCTAGGCAGATCTCTGGTATGGATTTGCCGGTCCGGAGCGACTTCTTCACAATCTCAGCGGCGCGCGCGTAACCGATCACGGGATTGAGGGCGGTGGCGATAGACGGCGTGCGATACCCGTAGCGCTCGCAGGTCTCGCGGTCGGCGATGATGCCAAGTACGCATTTGTCAGCCACCACGCGGCAAGTGTTTTTCAGGATTTCAATGGCGTGCAGGAGATTCCAGGCCATGGCGGGCATCATTACGTTGAGCTCAAGCTGACCGGCCTGAACGGCCAGGGCCACCACGGTATCGCATCCCACCACCTGAAAGGCGACCATATTGAGAAGCTCGCCCATCACCGGGTTTACCTTGCCGGGCATGATGCTCGATCCGGGCTGGAGGGCAGGAAGCACGATTTCGGCCATGCCGGTGTAGGGTCCGCTGGAGAGCAGTCGCAGGTCGTTGGCGATGCGGATGAGCTCGAGGGCCAGGTTGCGCAACGCACCCGAGACCGCCGCCATGGCGAGCTGGGATTGCATGGCGGCTCGCAGGTCACGCGCCACGCTGACCTTTTCGCCCATGAGCTTGGACAGTCTTGCTGCCACCAGCTTCGGAAAGCCGGGATGCGCGTTCAAGCCAGTGCCCACGGCGCTGCCGCCGAGGCCCAGCTGATGAAGTGTTCTGGCGCTGGCGACGATCTGGTCGCACGAATCCCTGAGCGCCACGGCATAGGCTTCGAACTCCTGGCCTAGGCGAACGGGCACGGCGTCCTGCAAGTGGGTGCGCCCGCTCTTCACGATGCCGTCGAACTCCCTCCCTTTGTCGTGAAAGGCCGCCTCAAGCACCCGTAGCGCAGGGTAGAACTGATCCAGGAGCAGGATGGTGGCTAGGCGCATGGCGGTTGGATACGTATCGTTGGTCGACTGGCCGAAGTTCACGTGATCGTTGGGATGCACCACGGAGTAGTCGCCCTTGTGGCCGCCCAGGTACTCGATGGCGCGGTTGGCGATCACCTCGTTGGTGTTCATGTGAAAGCTGACGCCTGCTCCGGCCTGATAAACGTCCACCACAAACTGGTCGTCCAGCTTGCCGTCGGCCACGTCGCGGGAAGCGCGGGCGATAGCCCGGCCGATCTTGGCCGGGATCATCTTGAGCTCGACGTTGGCCTCGGCACAGGCAAGCTTCAAAAGGCCGTAGGCCCGGATCATGGCGGGATGGGCGCGGAGCCCGCTGATGGGATAGTTGGACACGGCTCGAGCCGTCTGGGCGCCGTAATAGGCGTCGGCGGGCACGGCGATTTCACCGAGGGAGTCCTTCTCAATGCGCGTCAGGGAGTCGGTGTTTGGCATGGCCCGTAACCTAACCGCCCGCTATGGCCCCCACCACCAGTAAAGGCTCGGCCCCGGTAGCCACGGCGTCGGGCAGCGGGGCATCCGGCGGCTCGAGGGACAGGTCCTCCTCGCAGGCGAAAAACCTGATAAAAGGCCGGCGCTTGAGCGTCCCGTGGTCCCGAATCGCGCCGCGCAGCACCGGATAGCGGGCCTCGAGCGCGTCCAGCACCGAGCTCAGGGTGACTTGACCCTCGACTTCGAGCGTCACGTCGCCGTGGACCTTTGCGAGGGTACGCAAGTGTGTGGGAAGTACTACGCGGATCATTGTAACGTCTGCACCTCAACGGACAGCACTGGGGGCAGATCCCGGACGATGGGCACCCAACTATCTCCGGCGTTGGCCGAAGCGTAGACCTGCCCGCCGGTGGTGCCGAAATAGATGCCGCACTCGTCGAGCGAGTCCACAGCCATGGCGTCGCGCAGCACGTTCACGTAGCAGTTGTCGGGCGGCAGACCCTTCGAGAGTTCCTCCCACTCGTTGCCGCCCGAGCGGCTGCGGTACACGCGTAGCTTTCCGTTGAGCGGAAAGTGCTCGGAGTCGCTCTTGATGGGGGCCACATAAACCGTCTCCGGCTCGTGCGCATGAACGTCGATGGCGAAACCAAAGTCGGTGGGCAAATTCCCGCTAACTTCCTGCCACTGGTCGCCGGCGTTGTCACTGCGCATCACGTCCCAGTGCTTCTGCATGAACAGCAGGCCGGGACGCGAAGGGTTCATGGCGATGTGGTGAACGCAGTGGCCCACCTCGGCATTCGGGTCCGGGATGTATGGCGACTTGAGGCCACGATTAATGGGTTTCCACGTCTGGCCGCCGTCGTCCGTGCGGAAGGCGCCCGCCGCCGAAATGGCGATGTAGATCCGCTCGGGGTCGCTCGGATCGAGAATGATGGTATGCAAGCACATGCCGCCGGCGCCGGGCTGCCATTTGGGACCCGTGCCGTGGCCGCGCAATCCGGGAAGCTCCTGCCAGGTGTGGCCCCCGTCGGCAGAGCGGAACAAGCCCGCGTCTTCCACGCCGGCGTAAACGGTATCGGCATCAACCAGCGAAGGCTCGAGATGCCATACGCGCTTGAACTCCCAGGGGTGCTGCGTGCCATCGTACCACTGGTGCGTGGTGAGGGGCTTGCCGGTCTCAGGAGAAGTGTCGTAGACGAATTTATTGCTCTCGCCGCGAGGCAGGCCCTCGGGCGAAGTCGTCATGCCTCCTCCGGGCGCCTCCCACGTCTTTCCGCCGTCGTTGGAGCGCTGGATGATCTGGCCAAACCAGCCGCTAGACTGCGACGCATACAGCCGGTTCGGATCAACGCGCGAACCTTTCACGTGGTAGATCTCCCAGCCTGCAAAATGCGGACCACTGATATCCCACTGTTCGCGTTTGCCGTCCGATGTCAGGACGAACGCACCCTTGCGTGTGCCAACCAGTAATCGTACCTTGCTCATCTTACTCCTCCCCGAGCTTCGCACCGGTCTCTGGAGGCAGCTTGCGCTTGACCGGCACGATCAGCCCGCTTCTACCCCGCTACAGCCACGGTCCGCGCTGTGGGCGGCCCCCACCGTAACGTCGTTCAAGCGAGCTCGGAATCGACACACCCACTTGGAGAAGGTACGGTCGGCCAATTCTCGATTCCGGCAGCCCAGCCTCGCTCGTTGCCGACTCCGCCGGCAGGCCTCCGGAATTCGTGACATGAGGCCGGAACGAATCGTTTCTTGAAAGTCAGGTCCATCACCAATTGGATCAATCACTGAACTCTGCCAGTCGTTCCCAAGCAGCAGGCCGCCTCTATTAGAATCAGTGCGATTCACCGGTCCACTTCGTTTGTCGCTTCGCCAAGCCTAAGAAAGCCCGCTCCTTGACCGGGCCGTACCCCGGGAACGAATCGTTCCCCAAAAATAGAACGCATCTCCACGCTAACCGGCACGAATGAGGGGAGTCAAGCCTCCCGAGGGGTTCGTGCTAAACCGGCCCGACGCACCATCCCCAAATTTGGGTAGCAGCGGAGTCGGGTCCCGTTCTCGCCACCTTCGGCGGATTTCAGCCAGGACATCTTCGCGATCCTTCGCCATTTTCACGATGAGTTCGCAAGGTGCCCCCGTCTCCTCGTGCTGCGCCCCCCAAATCAGGAGCTCCAACAGCACCGGAGCCAGGTCGATCCCCTTCCCTGTCAGCCGGTAGTTCACCCGGCGCCCGTCCGTCTCCGCCGCCTCCGTCGTGACGATCCCCGCCGCTTCGAGCTTCTGCAGACGGTCCGTCAGAATATTCGTGGCAATCCCTTCGCCCGATTCCTGGAACTCCTTGAACGTCCGGAACCCGCGAACCATCAGATCGCGAATGATCAGCAGCGACCAGCGGTCCCCAAACCTCTCGAGCGAGATACTCACCGGGCAGCCAGACCGACGTTTTGAGTTGCGCTTCCCAAGCACATTCAATACACTACCACGATCGCTTGCAAAATGCAAGTGATCCTGAGATCGGCTGATAGGACCGCTCTTGAGTATGCCCTGATTCAAGGGAAATGGGGTGCCACGCTGACTGGCCGAGGCCGTCGTGGCGTCCGGATTTGGGGGGAGGCGGCCTAGTGCCAAATCCGGGCACGCCGGATATCACTAGGACGCACCCCAATCCGCCGGGCCGGGCTGCTTCAGTCGGCTTCGCAGACGTCGCGGGTGAGGGTCTGGAAGTGATACCCCATAATGGCCAGCATGATGGCCGTGTCGAAGGCGTGGCGATAGCGGGTAGCAGCCTCGAGGAGGAATTTCCAGTAGCTGCGGCGGGAGTCGCCGAACACCCCTTGCTTGACGATCGAACGGAAGAACGCCATATATTCCGACCAGGTGCGGTGGGTGCTACAGACCGGCTTGAACTCCGACAGGAACTTGAGGACGCGGTCGTAATACGCATCGGGGTGATAGATGCGCTGCAAAATGGAGCGATAACCTTCCACCAGGCGTTGCGCGTTCATTTTAGGAATAAAGTTCAGTTGGAGGTCCATGTTGTCGCCCTTACCTTCGTTTACGATCCGGCCTTCCTTCAGCAAACGCCGGTAAAGCTGGGTGCCGGGTAGGGCCAGCAGCAGTCCGACCATGGCCAGCGGAATACCGCTCTCTTGAATGAACTCCACTTGCCGGTCGAAGATGTCTTCGGGATCATTGTCGAAACCCACGATGAAGCCTGCCATCACTTCCATGCCGTAACTCTGAATTCGCCGGACGCTATCCATAAGGCTGCGCCGCGTGTTCTGGAGCTTGCGCGCTTCCTTCAGGCTGGCCTCGACGGGCGTCTCGATGCCGAGAAAGACGCGATTGAAGCGCGCCTCCTTCATCATCTGGAGCAAGGGCAGATCGTCGGAGAGATTCAGTGAGGCTTCGGTGAAGAACGTGAAGGGAGAGCCACGGCGCGCGTTCCAGTCGATGATGTGAGGCAGCAGCTCTTTCACCATTTTCTTGTTGCCGATGAAATTGTCGTCTACGATGAAGACCGACCCGCGCCATTTCATGTCGTAGAGTAGATCGAGTTCCGCCAGCACCTGGCTGGGTGACTTGGTGCGAGGGTGGCGGCCGTAGATCTCGATGATGTCGCAGAACTCACAGGTGAACGGACAGCCGCGCGAGTACTGGATGGCCATAGAGGTGTAGTATTTGGTGTCGATAAGGCTGAGATCGGGCAGAGGCGTCCGGTCCAGACCTGGCAAATGGGCGGCCTTGTAAATAGGTTGGCCCGAACCGCGCTCGATGTCTTCAACCAGGGTTGAGATTAGCTCCTCGGCCTCACCCACCACGACGTGGTCAGCGTGCTGGGGCAGTTCTTCCACGCTGCTGGCGATCGGTCCACCGACCACGGTTTTGAGACCGGCGGCCCGGCAGCGCCCCAGGAGCTTCAGAATGTCCTGTTTGTGAACCAGCATCCCGCTGAGGAGTGCGACGTCCGCCCACTTCAGATCGGCCTCCGTGAGCCGCCGGACGTTGGTATCAATCAGGCGCTTGTTCCAGTGCTTGGGCAGGAGTGGAGCGATCGTGAGCAGACCGAGCGGCGGGTAGGTCGACCGCTTGCCTTGGAAGGCAAGGGCATGCTTGAAACTCCAGTACGTGTCAGGCCATTCCGGGTAAATCAGTAACGTGTTCATCTCTTGGGGGAACCTCTCTTGGGGGAACCTCGCGGGTCGCACCAATCTCTTATTCTTCGGCCTTTCAGTTATTCGAGCAACGTTAAAACGCCGAACCGGGAAAAAGGTGGGTCAGGCGGCAACCCTAGCGAACGAACGGCGCCCGAAGGCGCTTCCTTGTGGTGATTGTCCGGGAATCTCGCTTTTGGCCAGAAGAGGTCGTTCAGCTTCCCGCCGAAGAGAGGCTACACACACTGGAATCGCAACTGTCGAGTAGCAAGCACCCACCCAAAGAATACCACAACCACTGAAGATTGTCTCCGCAAGATTGAACACCGATCGCGCGATGCCGGAAGCGTGGTGGCCACGTGCAGCGTCCTCTCGGGAGACCAGTGGTACTGCGTTCGATTGCATGTCGGCGTTCTGATCCCAGGTCGATGCCCACGCCTGGCCCTATTTCCTCGCGCCATTTTGAGACCCGCCTCTAAAACCTGCAACCCGTTGATTTCACGGAGCTGCCGGTTTGTCTCAAAGCTTGACCTTTGTGCGACGGCGAACGGGCGGCTTCCGGGAAGTCGCTGATCGGGTGACAAACAATGTCTGTTTTGGAGAATCGCGACAGACAGGTTGGGCTGAAAACTGATCTTCGAGTCCGGAGCTAATTTCGCCGCACTGCGCTTGTCTCAAAACTTACCCTTTGTGAGACTGGCGGACATTTGTTAATTTCGGTGATCTGGGTATCCACTTGACTCAGGTGACCCCAACCTATAGTATGCGAGCTCATGGAGGATTACCCTCGGACCGCAGCGGACTTCGAGGCTCGCTTCCGCTGCAAGGTGAACGGGAACTGGCGCGGGATTGCCGGTCGCTGGCGCGATTCGATCTGAAGGGCGTTCCACCCATGGTCGCCGGCATGCCGCGCATT
>DATDGR010000103.1:0-20453 GCA_036521995.1 Terriglobia bacterium
GAGATGGTGATGCCGGGGGACAATGTGGCGCTGGAGATCGAGCTGATCACGCCCATTGCGATGGAGAAGGGGCTGCGATTCGCGATCCGGGAAGGCGGTCACACGGTGGGGGCCGGCACGGTTACGGAAGTGATGCAGTAGCGGAGGCTGATGTTACACGAAAAGATTCGAATTCGACTGAAGGCTTACGATCATCGCGTGCTGGACCAGGCGGCGGCGGAGATTGTCTCCACCGCCAAGCGCAACGGTGCGGAGGTAGCGGGTCCCGTCCCGCTGCCCACAGTCAAGAACAAGTACTGCGTGCTGCGCTCTCCCCACACGGACAAGAAGTCGCGGGAGCAGTTTGAAATCAGGACCCACAAGCGTCTGGTGGACATTCTGGAGCCCACGCCGGAGACGATTTCGGCGCTCACCAAGCTGGACCTGCCGTCCGGGGTAGACATCGAGATCAAGGCTTTCGGCAAGGAACACACAGCGAAGTAGGGGGGCGGGCAGCTTACAGTGGCCCGCAAGAACGAACATGATCAGCGCCATTCTCGGCAAGAAACTCGGCATGACACAGATCTTTGACGCCAACGGTGATGTGGTGCCAGCCACGGTGTTGAAGGCTGGGCCCTGCATCGTGATCCAGCGCAAGACGGCGGCCCGTGACGGCTACGAAGGGGCGCAGCTTGGTTTGGTGGAGACTCCCGGACCGAAGCGTGTGACCAGCGCCAGGGAAGGCCACTTCAAGAAGACCGGTGCGGGCGCGAATCCCACCCGCCTTTTGCGCGAAGTGCGCCTTAGCGCTGACGCCGGCGAAGTGAAAGTGGGCGACAAGGTGCTGGTGGATCAATTCGTGGTGGATGAGTTCGTGGATGTCATCGGAATTTCGAAGGGGCGCGGCTTCGCCGGAGTTCACAAGCGTCACCACTTCGGAGGAGGCGGCGGCGCTCATGGCTCGATGTTCCACAGGGCTCCGGGTTCCATCGGGGCGTCGGCCTTTCCGTCGCGGGTACTCAAGGGAATGCTGGCGGCCGGACACATGGGCGTTGATCGCGTCACGGTCAGGAATCTTCGCGTCGTCAAGGTGATGCCGGAGGAGAACGCGCTAGTCGTGAAGGGCGCGGTTCCGGGGCCGACCGGCGGTTATGTCATGGTGCGCCGGGCCAAGGCTCCCCACCGCAAGGCCGCCCCGGTCCAGCCGGCGGAGGGTAAGAAGAAGAAGTAAGAAAGGCGAGCAGGGGAACTTCTCCCCAGAAGCGAAAATGGCCAAAGTTGAAGTCAAGAATCTGGAAGGTGTGACCGTCAAAGAACTGGATCTTGCCGACGAGGTCTTTGCCGCGCCTCTCAACGAGAATCTGATGTGGGAGGCCGTGCAATCTTACCTGGCGAGCCAGCGCAGCGGCACGCACAAGACCAAGAATCGCGGCGAAGTGAGGGGCGGCGGCAAGAAGCCTTGGCGGCAGAAGGGCACGGGCCGGGCACGCGCCGGCAGTATCCGAAGCTCGCTGTGGCGCCACGGCTCGATTGCCCATGGTCCAGTATTACGAGACTACTCCTACGAGATTCCGAAGAAGATGCTGAGGGGCGCTCTGCGCTCGGCCCTCGCGGCCAAGTACCAGGAGCAAAAGCTGACGGTCGTAGACGCGCTCAATCCCGCGGAGCCGAAAACAAAGCTCTTCAGCGAGGCCTTGAAAAAGCTGGGCGCGGGAAAATCGATTCTGCTGGTGAATGACGCTGCCAGCCGGAACCTGGAGCTGTCATCCCGCAATATCGCGCGCTGCGATCTGGTGCGGCACCACGCCGTTCACCCTTACCACATTCTGAGCCATGAGGGCTTGGTGATCTCGGAAGGGGCTCTGGTGCGGCTGCAGGAGGCCCTGCGATGATTAAGACGCCGTATGAGACTATCGAGAAGCCGATCATCACCGAGAAGGGCCTGGACATGAAAGAGCGCGCACGGACCCTGGTTTTCCGCGTCAACCCTCACGCGAACAAGGTCGAGATCAAGACGGCGGTGGAAAGCATCTTCAAGGTCAAAGTGGAATCTGTTCACACGGCCACGTTTCACGGTAAGGTCCGCCGGCGCGGCCGGACCCTGGGCCAGCGTCCGGATTGGAAAAAAGCGTACGTCAAGCTCGAAGCCGGACAGAAAATGCCGGAATACGCGGAAACAGCCTAAAGGCAGTGGGTGGAGCTTAGTGTCTCGTCATGAGCAGTGACTGGTCAGTGGTCAGCTGATGTCCGGAGGCTGAAAAGAAACAATATGGGGATCAAGACCTATCGACCCTACACCGAGACGCGGCGGTTTCAGACTACGCTCACTTTCGAAGAGCTCACGACGAACCGTCCTTACAAGCCGCTGGTGCAGCCGAAACAGCGGATCTCGGGGCGAAACAACCAGGGCGAGCTAACGATCTGGCGCCGGGGCGGGGGCCACAAGCGTCAGTACCGGGTGATTGACTTCAAGCGTGACAAGACGGGCATCCCAGCGCGAGTAGCCACGGTGGAGTATGATCCCAACCGCTCGGCGTTTATTTCGCTGTTGCATTACGCGGACGGCGAAAAGCGCTACATCCTCTATCCTACCGGGCTCAAGGTGGGTGACCAGGTTGTTTCCGGGCCCGGGTCCGACATTGTGGTGGGAAATGCGCTACCGCTGAAGCACATCCCGGCCGGTACCATGATTCACAATCTTGAGTTACGTCTCGGCAAAGGTGGCCAGCTTGTGCGCAGCGCGGGCGGCGCCGCGCAGTTGCTTTCGAAGGATGGCGAGTATGCACAGGTCCGCCTGCCTTCGGGTGAGGTTCGCAAGATTCACGTGGACTGCATGGCGTCTGTCGGGCAGGTCGGCAACGTGGACCACGAGAATGTGTCCATCGGCAAGGCTGGACGCCAGCGCTGGAAGGGGATTCGCCCGACCGTACGCGGGGTGGCCATGAACCCGGTCGACCATCCGCTCGGCGGGGGCGAGGGCCGGACTTCGGGCGGCCGCCATCCGGTGACTCCGTGGGGCAAACCTACCCGCGGCTACAGGACGCGGAATAACAAGCAGACGGATCGTTTTATCGTCAAGCGGCGTGAGAAGAAGTAAAGGGCAGGATTCAGAAGCCGGAAGAAGCAGTCGTTAGGAGGAAGTCTTGGGGCGTTCGCTCAAAAAAGGACCGTTCGTTGACGGTCACCTGATGAAGAAGATCGAGTTACTGAACCGCCGCTTCGAGAAGAAGGTGGTCAGGACCTGGTCGCGCCGCTCGACGATCTTCCCCGAGATGGTAGGCCACACCATCGCGGTGCATAACGGCAAGAAGTTCATTCCGGTCTATGTGACCGAGAACATGGTGGGACACAAGCTGGGTGAATTCTCGCCCACGCGGACCTTCAAGGGGCACGGCATGAGGGCGGCCACCGAGAAGACAGCGGCGGCGGCGCCCCGTCCGCCTGCGCCCGCGGGAGCCTAAATGCAGTAGTCGGTTTTTCAGTGATCAGTTCTCAGTGAGCCGAGACAGAGTTCAGTCCTGGGAGCTGCCAAGTGAAAGCTGACAACTTAGAACTGACGACTGAGAGCTCTTTATGGAAGCGAAAGCCTCATCGAAATATCTTCACATGTCACCGCAAAAGGCGCGGCTGGTAGTAGACCTCATCCGCGGGCGGGATGCCGGCGAGGCGTTGAACATCCTCCGCTTCACCAAGAAGCGGGCGACGCATGAAATCGAAAAAGTGCTGCGCTCGGCGATCGCGAATGCCGAGCAGAAGAACGAGAAGGTTGATGTCGATCGGCTGGTGGTGTCCCAGGCTTACGTCGGCGACGGGCCGCGCCAGAAGAGGATCCGGCCGGCGCCGATGGGCCGGGCTTACCGTTATCAGCGGCGGACGAGCCATATTACGGTGGTGGTGGAGGAACGGGCCAGGGATTGAGGAATTGAAGATCGGCGATTGAAATTCACGGTAATCGCCGGCGAGTGAGAAGGGAATTTCATGGGTCAAAAGGTTCATCCTTACGGATTTCGTCTTGGTTACACCAAGACCTGGAAGTCGCGCTGGTTCTCCAAGAAGGACTACGCCAGTCTGCTTCACGAGGACATCAAGATCAAGAAGAAGCTCAAGGACGATCTGAAGAGTGCCGGCGTCGCCTCCATCGAAGTGGAGCGGCCGGGAAACAAGCTCAGGATCACGATCCAGACGGCCCGACCCGGAATCATCATCGGTCGAAAGGGCGCTGAGATTGACCGGTTGCGTCAGCAGATCCAGAAGTCGACCGGGCGCGAGGTCCTGCCCATCAACATTCAGGAGGTGCGGCGTCCGGAGCTGAATGCCCAGCTCGTGGCCGAGTCGATCGCCATGCAACTCGAAAAGCGTGTGGCCTTCCGGCGCGCTATGCGCAAAGCGGTGGATTCGGCGCAGCGCTTCGGATGCAAGGGGATCAAAGTGCGTTGCGGCGGACGATTGAACGGCGCTGAAATCGCGCGTACAGAGTGGTACCTGCAAGGACGGCTGCCGCTGCACACCCTGCGCGCCGATATCGACTACGGCTTGGCCGAAGCACGAACCACCTATGGAGCGATCGGTGTAAAGTGCTGGATCTATAACGGCGAGATTTTGGAGCAGAAGAAGCGGCGGCGCGAGAGAGCAGCGGAGCCCGGGTTAGCGACGGTGGCATAACGGTTATGGGTTCTCGGTCGCCGGTGGTGTTGCCGGGTCTGAAACACCCGAGAGCTGAAAATCGAACACTGACAACTGAGAACTGTAGCTATGTTGATGCCGAGCAAAGTGAAGTATCGCAAGCAGCAGAGGGGCCGGCGACGGGGCAAAGCCTGGCGTGGCTCGGACCTCTCTTTTGGCGATTACGGCTTGAAAGTGCTCGAAACAGGATGGATCACGGCCCGGCAAATCGAGGCCAGCCGCGTGGCGATCACGCGCTTTATCAAGCGCGGCGGAAAGCTGTGGATCCGAGTGTTTCCGGACAAACCGGTTACCAAGAAGCCGGCTGAAACCCGCATGGGCAAGGGCAAAGGCGCCCCGGAGTTCTGGGTGGCGGTGGTGAAGCCAGGACGGATCTTGTTTGAGATGGAAGGCGTGAGCGAGGCGGACGCCCGCCAAGCGCTGCGCCTGGCGAGTCACAAGCTCCCGCTGCCCACGCAGTTCGTGGCGCGGCCGAGCGCGACGGTGTAGCGCGGAGGAAGACGATGCCAGGGGCCAAGCGGCGCGGCGTGGTGGCGAAAGAGCTCAAGGAGAGATTGCGTGGGGAGTCGCTCGACGAGGTTCGCACGAGGGAGCGCGAGCTTCGCGACCAGCTTTTCCGGCTGAAGTTTCAGTTTGCGAGCGGGCAGACCGACGTGCTCGAGAAGATGCGCCAGCTCAGGCGGGACATCGCCCGTGCCCAGACCATCCTATCCGAGCGCAGCGGCGAAGCCAACCTCTGACGACCGCGTCCTCTGGGAGAGACCAAGTAGGGCCAGGGAGTTTTTCAGCGATGGCGACGAAGCGGCAGCAAAAAGTCGGCGTAGTCACCGGTAATAAGATGCAGAAGACCGTGGTAGTAACGGTGGTGCGCCAGATCATGCATCCGCTCTATCACCGGGTGGTGCGGCGCTCGGTGAAGTTTCTGGCCCACGATGAGGCCGGGAAGTGCCGCGTGGGCGACACGGTTCGGATCGAAGAAACGAGGCCGCTTTCGGCCCGCAAGCGCTGGCGGGTGGTGGACGTTGTCAGCAGCGTGGAGCCGGTGGCCCCACCGCCGGAGGTGGCGGTATGATAGGCATGCGGACGATTCTCCGGGTGGCGGACAATTCCGGCGCCCGTAAACTTTCCTGTATTCTTCCGCTCGGCAACGACGTGGGGCTGCAGGCGGGTCTGGGCGACGTGGTGACGGCCGCCGTAAAGGAGGCGGCGCCCGACAGCGCCGTCCCCAAGGGCAAGGTTGTGAAGTGTGTGATTGTCCGCATGCGTAAGGAACAACGCCGTCGCGATGGCAGCTATATTCGCTTCGACGAAAACGCCGCCGTGCTGATCAGTGACGCGGGCGAGCCCGTCGGGACGCGAGTTTTCGGGCCGGTCGCGCGCGAACTGCGCGAAAAGAAGTTCCTGAAGATCGTTTCCCTCGCCCCGGAGGTTCTCTGATCCTGCCATGGATATTCGCAAGAATGACGACGTGAGGGTAATCGCTGGACGCGACAAGGGGAAGAACGGCAGGGTGCTGGAGGTGGAGCCCGCACGCGCGAGGCTCTATGTCGAGCACGTTAACATGATCAAGCGTCACACGCGGCCTAATCCGAACAAGCAAATCCGCGGCGGAATTATCGAGAAGGAGGGGCCTATTCACGTGTCCAACGTAGCCTTGGTATGCGGAGAGTGTGGCGTAACCCGCATTCAGCACCGCCAGAAGGCCGAGGGCGGCAAGGTCCGCGTCTGCGCCCGGTGCGGGAAGGTACTCGACAAGTAGTACCCGCAGTACGTAAGCGTTGAACGGCCCAACCCTGGCCCAGAGAAAGCGGGCCGGCAAGTTCCGGGTTGCAACGACTCTGACGAAGTGCGAGAAGAAAACTTGAAGACCTGAATATAATGGTGCGACTCAAAGAGCGATACCAAAAGGAAATCGTGCCTTCCCTCGTGAGGGAGTTCAAGTATGGCAACCCGATGGCGGTGCCGCGCGTGCGCAAGGTTGTGGTCAACATGGGTTTGGGCGAGGCCATCCAGAACGCGAAGCTGCTGGACTCGGCAGGCGTTGAGCTGGGGCTGATCACCGGTCAGAAGGCTGTGATCACACGGGCGCGCAAGTCGATCGCCAATTTCAAGCTGCGCAAGAACATGCCCATCGGGGCAATGGTCACCTTACGGGGCGACCGCATGTATGAGTTTCTGGACCGTCTGATGAACGTTGCCCTGCCGCGCGTGCGCGATTTTCGGGGCCTTTCTGCCCGGGCTTTCGACGGCCGGGGCAATTACACTCTGGGCCTGCGCGACCAGCTCGTTTTTCCCGAGGTAGACTACTCGAAGGTCGACAAGGTCAAGGGCATGAACATTTCCATCGTTACTGATGCTCCGACAGACGCCGAAGCCTTGGCGTTGTTGCGCCACTTCGGCATGCCTTTCCGGTCCGAGGCGCGCCGCCAGGCGGCCGAGCCGGGTGACAGCAAGGCGGGAGGATAAGCTGTGGCGCGTACTTCGCAGATGGCGAAGCTAGTGAGGAAACCGAAATTCAAGATCCGTCACCGCAACCGCTGTCAGCGGTGCGGCCGTCCGCGGGGGTATCTGCGGAAGTTCGATCTGTGCCGGCTCTGCTTCCGGCAACTAGCCTTGCAGGGGGATATTCCCGGGGTCATCAAGTCGAGCTGGTAAGGGCCGGACCTTAGTTCCGCGCCGGGCCTAATCAAGAGGAGCATTATGTCTGCGGTTACAGACCCTGTCGCCGATATGTTGACACGGATCCGCAACGGTATCCGCGCCCGGCACTCGCGGGTGGAGATGCCGTCGTCAAAGCTCAAGGTGGAAATCGCCCGCATTCTGAAGGACGAAGGCTACATCGGCAACTACAAGGTGGCCGAAGAGGGCAAGAAAAAGCTGCTCCGCATCGCGCTACGCTACGACAATGAAGGGGTGAGCGTAATTTCCGCACTCGATCGCGTTTCGAAGCCGGGCCGGCGGGTGTACGTTGGCAACAAAGCGGTCCCATGGGTTCTCGGCGGTATGGGAGTCGCCATCCTGACGACACCTCGCGGTGTGATGACCGGTAAGGCGGCACGCCAGGCGGGCGTGGGCGGCGAGTTGATCTGCAACGTGTGGTGAGCGTCGGACGGCGAAGCCGGACCTTAACATTTTGCATCTCGCACGTGGGAAAGTGCCATGTCAAGAATTGGGAAAAAGCCGGTCGAAGTCCCATCGGGTGCTTCGGTGCAGATGGAGGGAGCGGTGGCGGTGGTGAAGGGGCCGAAGGGTACCCTCCGGCTGCCTCTTCCCGCGGGGATTCGGCTGGAACATAAGGACGGACTGGTCCTCCTCGACCGCGACAGTGATTACGAAGCAGCCCTGCATGGCCTGAGCAGGAGTCTGGTGGCGAACGCGGTCAAGGGCGTGACGCAGGGCTTCGAGAAGCATCTCGACATTGTCGGCATTGGCTACCGAGCCGAACGTAAGAGCAATAAGGTGGTGTTCACCCTGGGTTACTCGCATCCCATCGAGTTCGATTTGCCTCAGGGTATCGACGTCGCGGTGGACAAGCAGACGCATCTGGTAGTGAAGGGCGCGGACAAGCAACAGGTCGGCCAAGTGGCCGCCGAGATTCGGGCGCTCAGGTCGCCCGATCCCTACAAGAACAAAGGAGTACGCTACACCGGCGAACGTCTCAAGAAGAAGGTCGGGAAGGCTGCAGCCGGTGCCGGCGCAAAGCAGTGAGCCGTCAAGAGGTTAGGGCATGCTGAATCAGATTTCAAAGGACGGAACACGACGCCGCGTTCACGAGCGGCTGCGGGCCAGAGTGAAGGGAAACACCTCGAGGCCGCGTCTCAACATCTTCCGCTCCCTTAACCATATTTACGCCCAGATCGTGGACGATGCCGCGGGCCGGACGTTGGCGGCCGCCTCGACGCTTGACAAGGATATCCGGGGAGCGGCCAAGAACGGTGGCAACGTGGCGGCGGCCAAGAGAGTGGGAACGGCGCTGGCGACCCGTGCCAAGGCGGCCGGCATCAACCGAGTGGTGTTCGATCGCGGTGGCTATGCCTACCACGGGCGCGTGAAAGCCCTGGCCGACACGGCACGGGAGGCTGGTCTTGAATTCTAAGGGAGGAGCCGTTTGAATCGGATTGACGCGAGCACGCTGACGCTGAAGGACCAGGTAGTCTCGATAAACCGCGTCACCAAGGTGGTGAAGGGCGGCAAGAACCTGAGTTTTTCCGCCCTGGTAGTGGTGGGCGACGGTGGGGGCCACGTTGGATATGGTTCGGGCAAGGCCCGTGAAGTGCCACAGGCCATTCGTAAGGGCATTGAAGCAGCAAAGAAGGCTTTGGTAAGGGTTAATATTACCACCACCTCCATCCCGCACACCGTCCTCGGGCGGTACGGAGCGGGCAGGGTGCTGCTGAAGCCGGCTTCGGAAGGGACGGGTGTAATTGCGGGCGGAGCTGTGCGAGCTGTCGTGCAGGCGGTCGGCATCCAAAACGTGCTCACCAAGTCGCTCGGCACCACGAACCCCCATAATGTCGTCAAAGCCACCATGGACGCACTACTCCAACTCCGCAATGCCGAGGACGTGGCGTCAACACGGGGCAAGACTCCTGAGGAGCTTTAGAGAATGACGAAGGCGAACCCGGCAACGGTTAACATCCGGTGGATGCGGAGCGCCATCGCCTTTAACCGCAAGCAGAAGGAGGTCATCCGCAGCTTAGGCCTGCGGAGGCTTCATCATGTCGTGGAACGCCCGGACACTCCGGTGATCCGGGGGCTGATCGCCAAGGTTGCGCATCTGGTCGAAGTCGTTGAGAGCGTGAGCCAGCCGGCGAGGGCTTTGGTTCCGGAGTATACGATTGTTCCAGCTGCGGCCGCTGAAGCGACCACCGACGACAGGGTCGGACAAGCTCCGGACGCGAAGGCCGCGCCCACTGAGGATGCCGCGAGCGCTGAGGCGAGGCCCGAGAGTCAGCAACGAGGCGAGGGGGCTGAAGCCGAGCCGGGTACAGAGGAATCGGAGACCGAGGGCAGCTAGTCTAATTCAGCCGTCGAAGAAGCAGGAGTCATCAGGTTGTGACCACCCACATCGGATCATTACGTCCACCCCGCCGTGCGCGCCACCGGCGCAAGCGGATCGGTACGGGCATGGGTTCGGGACACGGCAAGACGTCGACGCGCGGCGAAAAGGGCCAGCGGTCGCGGGCGGGCTCGCGGATACGCTCCGGTTTCGAGGGTGGGCAGATGCCGCTCCATCGGCGCCTTCCGAAGCGCGGCTTCACCAATATTTTCAAGAAGCGCTACGCCATCGTCAACCTGGGCGACCTCAAGGGTTTCTCGGCAGGCGAAAAGGTCACTCCGGATGCGCTGGTGGAGCGGGGGCTCGTCAAGCGATTGCTCGACGGCCTGAAGATTCTGGGCGAAGGCGAGCTGCAGGCGCCATTGCACATTTCCGCGCAGGTCTTCTCGAAATCGGCGCTAGCCAAGATTGAGAAGGTGGGCGGAACGGGTGAGGTGATTCCGTTATGATGGAGTCGCTCAAGAGCATCACCGAGATTCCCGATTTACGGAAGCGCATCTCGTTTACCCTGCTGATGCTGGCCGTGTATCGTTTGGGCGCCTTCATTCCGACGCCCGGCATCAACGCCTCCGTTTTTGAGCAATTCTTCAATCAGCTCGGCGGTAGCCTCTTCGGCCTGCTCTCCATGTTCTCGGGAGGTAGTCTGCGGCGCCTGACCGTCTTTGCTCTCGGGATCATGCCGTATATCACCGCCTCGATCATTCTTCAGCTCCTGACTGTGGTCTCCCCCACCCTCGAGAAATTGCAGAAGGAAGGTGACCTCGGGCGGCGGAAGATCACCGAGTACACGCGCTGGCTGACGGTGGGTCTGGCGGCATTTCAGGCCTTTGGCATCTCGGTGGCCCTCGAGCACCAGACCACCGCCGGAGTGCCGCTTGTCACCAATCCCGGGCCGATGTTTATTTTCAGCACGGTGCTCACGCTCACGGCGGGCGCGGTCTTCATTATGTGGCTCGGCGAGCAGATCACGGCGCGTGGCATCGGAAACGGCATGTCTTTGCTGATCTTTGCGGGTATCGTGGTGGGCTTGCCGCGGGGCATCGCTGACCTTTACACCAAGGTCTTCGTGACTCGCATCTGGAGCCCGCTGGCGTTACTGGTGCTCCTCGTTTTCATGCTGGCCATCGTCGCCTTCATCGTGTTGGTCGAGCGGGGTGAGCGGCGCATCCCCATCCAATACGCCAAGCGCATTGTGGGTCGGCGGGTTGTTTCCGGCGTCTCTACGCATCTGCCGCTCAAGGTCAACAGCGGCGGCGTGATGCCGATCATTTTCGCGGTTTCATTGCTAACATTTCCGCAGACCATCGGCTTGTTTTGGAAAACCGGTGTGGTGGCCAAGTTTGTGAGCGCCTTTCTGGCTCTTTTCGCTTACGGGGAGCCACTCTACACACTGTCTTACGTCTTGCTGATCATCTTTTTCGCGCACTTTTATCTCTCGATCATCTACAACCCTGACGAGGTGGCCGACAACGTCCGAAAGCAGGGCGGCTTTATCCCGGGTATCCGGCCGGGCAAGCGAACGGCAGACTACCTGGACGACGTGCTCACGAAGATCACTTGGGTGGGCGGGGTCTACCTAGCCATCGTAGCGCTCATTCCGGAGATCATGCTGGCCGGCTTGCGGTTGAACCACCTGCCGGTGTTCCTCGGAGGCGCTTGGTTTGACAGCCATGTACCAACCTGGCTGCTGCACGGCTTGAATGTGAACTTCTATTTCGGCGGGACCTCGCTTCTGATCGTGGTGGGTGTAGCTATGGACACCGTCCAGCAGGTGGAAGCCCAACTCATCATGCGGCATTACGAAGGTTTCCTGAAGAAAGGCCGGGTGCGCGGGCGGCGCGCATCGTGACCGGATGTGGCAAAGCGGTTGAAGGCACAGGCCTTGATTTTCTTCGGTCCGCCGGGGGCGGGCAAAGGCACGCAAGCACACATTGTTGCTGCTGAATTTGGCATTCCTCACATCTCGACCGGTGAAATGTTGCGGGAATCCGCCCGGAAGCGGACGCCACTAGGTCTTCAGGCGCAGATCCATATGGACCGGGGCGAGCTGGTTTCCGACGAGGTGGTTTCCGGCATTGCGGCCCAGCGCATCGCCAGGCCCGATTGCGCGCATGGCTTCATTCTGGACGGCTTTCCGCGCACGGTGGGACAGGCTGAATTTCTCGAGGCTCTGCTCGAGGAGCAGGAGCGGGGAAAGCCATTGGTAGTTTTTATTAGCGTTCCGTGCGACGTCCTGGTTAAGCGGCTGGGCGGTCGCCGGACGTGCCCGGTTTGCGGCCGGACTTATAATATGTACTTCAGCCCGCCCCAGCGGGACGAAGTCTGCGACGTTGAAGGCGCAAGCCTGGTGCGGCGCGCCGACGATCAGGAAGAGGCCATTCGCCACCGTTTGCATTCCTACAGCGCGCTGACCCAGCCGCTCATCGACTACTACCGGGAACGCAACCTCCTGTTCGAAGTTAATGGCGACCGCCCTCCTGAAGAGGTCGCGCCGGACGTGATCAAGTTGGTAACGGCGGCATGATTGTGTGCCGGTCCAAGGCGGAAATCGAGAAGCTGCGCCGCAGCGGGCGGATCGTCAGGCAATTGCTTGAAGAGACACGGCAGCAGGTGCGGCCCGGGAACACGACTCTCGATCTGGAGGCCTTTGTCGAGAAGCGTATCGCGGAGCTTGGCGTCCGTGCCGCCTTCAAGGGTTATCGGGGCTACCCCTGTTGTCTCTGCGTTTCCATAAACCAGGAGATCATTCACGGCATTCCCTCGGGGCGCCGGCGGCTCCAGCCGGGCGATATCGTGAGCCTGGACCTGGGCGTGATTCTCGACGGGTACTACGGGGATTCAGCTCTGACCGTACCGGTGGGAGATATCCCGGAACCCCTGGAGCGCCTGCTCCGCGTTACGCACGAGTGCCTGGAACTCGGGATTTTGCAAGCGAAGGCCGGAAAGCGGGTGGGCGATATCTCGGCGGCTGTCCAGATGCACGCCGAGGGAAATGGCTACTCAGTGGTGCGAGAATTTGTGGGTCACGGCGTGGGCCGCGCCTTGCACGAGGAGCCGCAAGTTCCCAACTATGGCCAACCTGGCCGAGGGCCGCTTCTCAAAGAGGGCATGGTCATCGCGATTGAGCCCATGCTCAACACCGGCGGGGCGGCGGTTCGAGTGCTCGACGACCATTGGACGGCCGTAACCGCGGACGGAGGGTATTCGGCTCACTTTGAGCATATGGTGGCAATCACGCCTAATGGCGCCGATGTGCTGACGCGAATGTGATCAAAATCGGTTATAATACAGTTTGTATTCTTTGGCGCTGTTTGCCCGCGGTTGCCGGAAAGTGGATCTCGGAACCATTACGTTCCTTGTGGATCTAATTCTCAAGGTGGGACGGCATTCCTTCGGGACCACCTCGAGCTGTGGGGTTCTCGGGGCGATAAGAAAAAAAATAAGATACATCCCACGATGTTGTTGAAGGTAAGCAAGCTAAAAAATGGACTCGGCACATCCCACGATATCGTTGAAAACAAAGGACATCTTTGGACTTTGCCACGATGTTGTTGAAAACAAAGGCAGATGGGAAGGCATAACGGCCTGCAAGACCACTTATCTTTAGAAGGACCAGGCCGCTGATCCGCCGGGAAGAGTGGGAGAACGGCGATGACTGACTTGGGCGCGGGAACGGGCGAAGCTTCTGGAGGGATATGGCAAAGGAAGAGGCGATTGAAGTTATGGCGACGGTGATCGAACCGCTGCCCAACGCCATGTTTCGGGTGGAGCTGGAGAACAAGCATCAGGTGCTGGCTCATATTTCAGGTCAAATGCGCAAGAACTTCATCCGCATTCTGCCGGGCGACAGGGTGCAAGTGGAGCTCTCGCCTTACGACCTCACGCGCGGGAGGATCACTTACCGCTTTAAATAGATGGCGCCAAGACGCGGCGACAGGTTCCAAGATCTGAGGAATGTACGAACGAACCCTAAGCATCCTTTAGAATCAATAAGGCTCAAGAACAAACCCAGCATGTCATTGATTCGAAATGTCTTATGCTGATTTCTGGAATCTGGCTTTAGAATGAGTAGGATGGCAGGAATAACCGCATGTCGACGGTGAGGAACTCATGGCTAATCCGCGTGAAACGGCGGAAAGTAGATTAGCTGGCACGTCTGCCCGTTCCTGATAAGCCTGAAGCGTGGACTCACGTATGAAAGTACGTTCATCAGTTCGAAGGATTTGCAGCAAGTGTAAGATCATAAGGCGCGCGGGTGTGGTGCGCGTTATTTGTGAGAACCCGAAGCACAAACAGCGCCAAGGCTGAAGACGGTCATCGAGGGACGATCGAGGGTGGCTCGGGTTGTACTTAGATGGCCGCTGATCGTTGGAGGCACAAATGGCACGCATAGCGGGAGTTGACCTGCCGCGGACGAAACGCTCGGAGGTTGGCCTGACGTACATCTACGGTATCGGCCGGGCCCGTTCGCTTTCGATTCTGTCCCGGGCGGGCGTCGATCCCAACAAGCAGGTGAAGGATCTGACCGACGACGAGGTTACCCGCCTCCGCCAGGTGATTGAAGAAGACGGCGGCGTGGAGGGCGACCTTCGCAAGGAAGTGGCCCTCGGCATCAGGCGGCTGATTGAAATCGGCTCCTACCGCGGTTTGCGGCACCGGCGCAATCTTCCCGTCCGCGGTCAGCGCACCCACACCAACGCGCGCACCCGCAAGGGCCCGCGTAAGGGTACGGTAGCCAACAAGAAGAAGGCGAGCGCCAAGACCTAGAAGCGCATCTGGGCACGACGAAGTGCAACGGCCGGGTCGGTTCAGAGGCCTGGTCGCTCGAGGGCGAGACAACGCGAGGGACGATATGGCGAAGGCGGCGGCTCCCAAGGCCGGCAAGAAGAAGACATTTAAGAAGAAGGAAAAGCGGATCGTTCCGCACGGCTTGGTGCACATTCAGGCCACCTTCAATAACACGCTGGTGAGCATCACGGACCAGGACGGTCGAATGGTCTGCTGGTCGAGCGCGGGGTCGCTCGGATTCAAGGGTTCACGCAAGGGGACCCCCTTCGCAGCCCAGCAGGCTGCCCTGCGGGCCGCCAGCGGCGCGCGCGATCACGGCATGCGGACCGTGGAGGTGCGGGTGAAAGGCCCCGGCGCCGGACGCGAGTCGGCCGTCCGGGCGCTCGCCACGGCCGGGCTCGATGTCCGTCTTATTCGCGACGTCACTCCGATTCCGCACAACGGTTGCCGCCCACCCAAGCGGCGAAGGGTTTAGACCCTCAGACCGTCGCTCCGCAGAATGCCATTCGGAGGGGAGCGTAGCGCAGCGAGGAATCTGCTTTGAGTTGCGGCCGAGGCCGCCCTGGGTCGATTTCCCGAAGCTTCTGATCGGAGGTTTTGCTTTGGCCAGATATTGCGACGCGGTTTGCCGGCTGTGCCGGCGCGAGGGCATGAAGCTCTTTCTCAAGGGCCAGCGCTGCTTGACGGACAAGTGCGCCATCGAGAAGCGCAATGTCCCACCCGGACAGCATGGCAAGGCCCGGAGGCCGAAGATTGTAGGCTATGGCCTCCAGCTTCGCGAGAAGCAGAAGGTACGCCGTCTTTACGGCATCCTCGAAGACCAGTTCCGAGGCTATTTCGAGCGCGCCGCCGCCCGCAAGGGCGTGACGGGCGAAGCGCTGCTCCAGATGCTGGAGAGGCGGCTCGACAACGTGGTTTACCGCGTCGGCCTTGCCACCTCCCGCGCCGCGGCGAGACAACTGGTGCGCCATGGCCACATTCTGGTGGCGGGACGCAAGGTCACAGTGCCCTCGTTCCAGTTGGCGCCGGGGCAGGAGTTCTGCGTGAAAGAAAAGAGCCGCCCGTTGGCAGTCCTGGAGCGTGCCCTCGACCTTGCCGGCAATCGGTCGGTTCCGGCCTGGCTGGAGTTCGATCGCGACGCCCTGAGAGGCCGCATGCTTTCACTGCCCAAGCGGGAAGACGTCAACTTCCCGATTCAAGAGCAGATGATCGTCGAGTTGTATTCGAAATAGCGGGCCGGGCTAGGTTGAACCTCGAGGAGTGAAGATTCGGAGTCGGCTGGCCACTATTTTCGTAGGCTGACAGACCCAGCCGGTTTGAGGTGCCGAGGCTTGCTGCCAGCGAGTGACGTGGCCGAGTTGAGTGCCGCGAAAGGATGGAGGAGGTAACCAAGAATGCTTTGGAAGGGATTTCAAAAGCCGAAACGGCTGGTCAGCGATCTGGAAACCCTGACCGACAAGTACGGCAAGTTTCAGGCGCAGCCGTTCGAGCGGGGCTTCGGGACCACCATCGGAAACGCGCTGCGCCGGGTGCTGCTTTCTTCGATTGAGGGCGCGGCCTTCACCGCCGTCCGCATCGAAGGCGTGCTGCACGAGTTTTCCTTGATCGCAGGCGTGGTGGAGGACGCCACGGACATCATTCTCAATCTCAAGCAAGTTCCACTGAAAATGAACGTGGAGGGTGTGAAGACGCTCTACCTCAAAGTCGATCAACCGGGCCAGGTGACCTCGCGGATGATTCAGGAAGATCCGGACGTGGAGGTTCTCGACAAGGATGTATACCTGGCCACAGTGAGCGAGGGCGGGCGGCTGGAAATCGAGATGCGCGTGAAGATCGGCCGCGGCTACGTTTCCGCCGAGAAAAACTACGACGAGGACCTGCCAATCGGCTACATTCCAGTTGATTCCGTCCACTCTCCGATTCGCAAGGTGAACTACACGGTGGAGGCTGCGCGGCTGGGGCAGATGACCGATTACGACAAACTCACCCTGGAAGTGTGGACCAACGGGGCGGTATCGCCGCCGGACGCGGTGGGGCTGGCCGCCAAGCTCGTCAAGGATCACATGAGCATCTTCATCAACTTTGATGAAGAGCCGGAGACCGAGGAGACCGTCACCGTCGCCCCTGTGCCGCGCGTGCCGATGGCTCCCAACGAGAACCTCGACCGCTCGGTCGAGGAATTGGAGCTTTCCGTGCGGTCGTACAACTGCCTGAAGAACGCCAACATCACCACCATCCGCGAGCTCGTTCAGAAGACCGAATCGGAGATGCTCAAGACTAAGAACTTTGGCCGGAAGTCGCTCAATGAAATCAAAGAAATTCTGGGTTCCATGGGCTTGAGTCTGGGCATGAAGTTCGACGAGCGAGGCGCGCCGATCATGCCGGTGGAGGAGCCGCCCAGCGCCGCGCTGCCTCCCCCAGCCGGCGTCGAGACGGAGATGGAGACCGGGAGCTAACCGCGATGCGTCATCGCAATTACGGCCGGAAGCTCAGCCGCAAGACCGAACACCGCCGGGCCCTCCTCCGGAACCTGGTCACTTCGCTGATCCAGGAGGAGCGCATCGAGACCACGGTGGCCAAGGCCAAGGCGGCCCGTGATGTCGCCGAGCACCTGATCACTCTCGGGAAGCGGGGGGATCTCCACGCGCGCCGGCTGGCCGCCGGTTACTTGCTGGCATCGGCGGCGGTTCCGAAGCTCTTTGATGACGTCGCCAAGCGCTATGCAACTAGGGCCGGAGGCTACACCCGGATTGTGCGCACGGGATGGCGGAAGGGCGACGGCGCCGACACGGCGGTGCTGGAGCTCGTCGGTACCGAGGTCTTGCAGAAGCGGGCCGAGGAACGCGCCCGCCGTGTGGAGCGCAGGCGCAAGGCAGCGGAAGAGACCGAGGCCGCCCAGCCAAAATCGGCCCCGCCCGAGGAAGGCTCGGAGGGCGGGAAAGACCAGAAGTAGCGGTGAGCGGAAAGTGCGGGCCCGCGCCCCGCTAGCCTGCTTTTCTTCTCTTGACGGCCTGGACCAGCCGGTCCCATACCCACACCATCAACATGGCGAACGCGGCTCCGGTGGTGTCGATTCCGCAGTCGACGATCGACGCCGTCCGGTTCGAGACGAAGGACTGATGGTATTCGTCGGTGAGCGAATAGAGGCTGGCGATGATGGCGCTGCGCAGGGCCAGGCGCGGGCGCCATTCGAAATCCTTGGTGCCGAGAAAGGCGGCGTAGATCAATAGGCTAAAGATGCAGTACTCCGTCATGTGCGCCAGCTTGCGCAGGCAGTAGTGGAGGAAATCAAAGGTGGCCGGTGAGACGGTGACATGAAGCAGGCTCAGGATCTGAGTCAGAAGCCAGAGCGTGAAGGATGGACCGAAGCCCGAGGTGGAAAGATAGAAGATGAAGCCGGCCCAGACCAGGGTCATGAACCAGCGAAGCTTTCTGCCGGCGCGCAGCCGCACCGCAGCCGAAACCTCCGTCGAGACCGTGAGAGCGCTCTTCGCGACCCCGGCGGCGTTATTCAGATCTCCAGAATTATTCAAGCCGGTAGTTGGGCGCTTCTTTCGTAATAATCACGTCGTGAACGTGGCTCTCCCGTAGTCCGGCGCTGCTGATGCGCACGAAGCGAGCCTGGCTTTGCAGATCCTCGATGGTGGCGCAGCCGCAATAGCCCATGCCGGAGCGCAACCCTCCCACCAGCTGGCTCACCATGTCGGCGAGCGGCCCCTTGTAAGGCACGCGGCCCTCGACGCCCTCCGCCACCATCTTGGAGACCTCGCGCTCCTGGGTGTACCGGTCGGAGCCCGCCGTCATGGCGCCGATCGAGCCCATGCCGCGGTAGCTCTTGAAGCTGCGTCCCTGATACAGGATAGTCTCGCCCGGGCTCTCCTCGGTGCCGGCGAAAAGGCTCCCGATCATCACCGTGCTGGCGCCGGCCGCGATGGCCTTGGTGATGTCTCCCGAAAACTTCACGCCCCCGTCGGCAATCACTGGGATTCCGGCACTGCGCGCGGCCCGGGCGCACTCGGCGACAGCCGTGATCTGGGGCACTCCGGCGCCCGTCACGACCCGCGTGGTGCAAATGGAGCCCGGCCCAATACCCACTTTGATGCCGTCGAGGCCCAGCTTTGCCAGATCGGAGGCGCCTTCGAAGGTGGCCACGTTGCCGGCCACCAAGTCCACGTCCGGAAGCTCGTGGCGCAACCTACGGACGGCATCCATCACCCGTTGGGAATGCCCGTGGGCGGTATCCACCACCAACACGTCCACTTGGGTCTTCGCCAGCTCCTGGGCGCGCTCGAAATAGTCGCCGGCCACGCCCACCGCCGCGCCTACCCGCAGCCGCCCGTGCCCGTCCTTGGCGGCGTTCGGGTAATTGATCTTCTTCTGGATGTCCTTCACGGTGATCAAGCCCTTCAAGTTGAAGGCCTCATCCACGATCAGCAGCTTCTCCACCCGGTGTTGGTGCAGGATGCGCTCCGCCTCGTCCAGCGTCGTGCCCACCGGCACCGTGATCAGGTTGTCTTTGGTCATCACCTCGGAGACGGCCAGATTGGAGCTGGGCACGAAGCGCAGGTCGCGATTGGTGAGTATCCCTACCAGCCTGCCGTCGCTCGAGGTCACCGGCACGCCCGAGATCTTGTACCGGCGCATGATCTCGAGAGCCTCGGCAATCAGGCTCTCAGGCCGCACCGTCACTGGGTCCACGATCATGCCGCTCTCGGAGCGTTTCACCTTGTCGATTTCGGCGGCCTGCCGGTCGATCGGCATGGTGCGGTGCACGATCCCCAGGCCGCCCTGCTGGGCGAGTGCGATGGCCAGGCGCGACTCGGTCACGGTGTCCATAGCGGCGCTCACAACAGGGATATTCAGGCCGATATTACGGGTAAGGCGGGTGCTGGTGTTGGCCTCGTTGGGCAGGACGGCCGAGCGCGCCGGCCGCAGCAGGACATCGTCGAAAGTCAGGCCTTCGGGAATAGGGCCATCCAGCATAACACCTCACGGGGTCGAGATTGAAGCGCACTCTCTAACTTTCAATTCTAGGGGCCGCGCCGAGGACCGTCAAGCCTCGACAATGGCGAACCACTTCCCGGGACACGACAAGGCTGCGTCGATCCGGCTACAATGGACAAGGTTGGCAGCGCGTCCGCACCAGGGGTATAAATTGCAAGTGGAGCTGAAGCTTGGGTCTGGTCTTATTGGTCGCCACACTAGGAATTGTTGTGGTCGCGGTTCTGATTCTGGTCTTCGTAGGCCTCCGGAACAGCCTGGTCCGGCAGCGAAATGAACTTGGCCGAGCTTGGCTGAATCTTGATCAACTCCTCAAGCAACGCCGCGACGAGCTTCCGCGTTTGATCGGCACGTGCCGGAGCTACCTGCAGGACGGTTCCGGTCTGCTCGACTCCGTCGCGGCCGCCCGGAACTCGGAACAGAAGGCAGGGAATCGCCTGGAGAGAGCGTGCGCTTCGCGAGAGCTCCAGCAGGCCCTGCGGAACCTCTTCACGGCCGGCGATCGGGACTCGGCGCTGGCGCTCGACGCCAGCTACCGGCAGGTCAAAAAGTCGATCTTGGCGCTGGAGGAAAGGATTGTCTCCGAGCAGGCGCGCTTTAACGAGCAGGCGACCGTCTTTAACCTTCGGATCGAACGGTTTCCGGGCAGTTTGGCTGCGCGCGCGGCCGGCCTCGAACTGCAAGCCTTGTTTGACGCGCGTGACGCCGATCGAAGCTGAGCCCGCTGTCTTGAAGTCAGCAGCCTGTCATTCTGAGGGGCCGGAGGCGACCAAGAATCTCGCAAGTCCCTGAGAATCGCAAAACCAGATTCTCCGCTGACTTTACCTGAACTCCTTCGTAGAGTTTATCGTGAGCCTTTTCGCTTCGCTCAGAGCGGTTCGAAAGGGAGCGAACCGGCTCTGGACCGTTCGCCAAGGAAGAGCGAACGGGGTCAGAATGAGAG
>DATDGR010000104.1:0-13429 GCA_036521995.1 Terriglobia bacterium
GTACCGTGGGCCGCCAACCATTGCTCCATCTGCTGCTGATCACCGGCTTTCAAGCTCAGCGCAGGAATTATCTTAGGCATGCGCTGAGCCTAACCGGAATCCGCGCATTTGTCCAGCTATTTCCTGGACACTACACTAGAGCTAGGTCACTGCTCCAGCCGGCTTGACACCCTAGGCTTGTTCCTGAAGTTGAGCCTAAACGGGGGACGCTCGAGCTTTTCCTAATTCTCAACCTTGTGCTCCAGCAGGGTTAAGGCGGCTGGCACAACCGCCTCCAAGACTTAAGTCGTCGCGCTCCCCGGGTGCCATGAAGTAGGTTTGAGAATTCGAGGAGAGACATCTATGGCTTACGTGATCGCTGAACCCTGCATCGGAACCAAAGACTCTGCCTGCGTGGACGTCTGTCCGGTGGACTGCATTCATCCCCGCAAAGACGAGGCCAATTTTGCCGACGTGCAGCAACTTTATATCGACCCGGTAGAGTGCATCGACTGCGGAGCCTGCGTGCCGGTGTGCCCCGTCTCGGCCATTTTCCCCGTAGATGATCTGCCGGAAAAGTGGCAATCGTACACGCCGGTGAATGCTGATTATTACAAGAAGTAGTGGCGGATGTCCGGGAGTGGGGGCACCAGCCCCGGCCCTTGATCTCACCGTCTAGATTCGCTTTTCCCGCTTGCCCCGTCCACCCATACGGCAGTAAGCTGGCCCTTCGGGTAAGGTTACAACCGAGTTTCAGATTGACCTTCGCCGGCACACCGTGGAATCCAACGTGCTGGTTGCAATGTGTGGCTTGGGCTTGCCCGATCTGAGACTGAAGATCGAGGGATGCCTTGAGTCAATTTTGCTGGTCCCTGCTCCCGGCCGTTCTATTGGTTCTGGCCGGCGGCGGGGCCGATAAGCGTCAACTCGCGGTGGCGGCACGAGCCATGAAAAGGGCGCCCGTCGAGGCTTCACCCCTCGCAGATCCCCCGCAACTAGGTTCCCGACCCGCCGCCCAGTCACCTTCACCTTCTGTTCGTCCTGAAACGGCTCAAACAGCGCAAACGACTTCGAGCGCTCCCACAGCTGCTGCCGCGGGTACCGGTCAGTCCACGAATGCGAAGGAGGCTGATCGGGTGACCGATCTTCTGAATCGCGTCGAAGCGCTCTATCAGGCGGGTGTGAAGGATTATGACGCTGACAACCTCGATCAAGCCAAGGGCGAGTTTGACCAGGCTGTGAGCCTCCTGTTGGAATCCGGCCTCGACATCGAGGCCAATGACCGGCTGAGCGCGGAATTCGACCACTTGATAGAGAACGTGTACGGCATGGAGCTGGCTGCTGTGCAACGCGGCGACACTCTCAGCTCGCACGCTTACGAGCCCGCGCCGATCCAGGCTTTCGCAGGGCTCACCTTTCCTGTGGATCCGAATGTGCGCGAGCGGGCCCAGCAGGAGCTGGCTTCAGTCCGCTCCGATCTGCCGCTCGTCTCCAATGACTACGTCAGCGGCGCGCTCACCTACCTGCAGAGCCACGCCCGCCACTATATCCAGACGGTGCTCGAGCGGCGAGCTTACTACGGGCCTATGATCGAGGAGACCCTTCGCAAGGAAGGCCTGCCGCAAGACCTTATTTATCTAGCGGCTGGAGAGAGCGCCTTCAACCCTTTCGCCCTCAACACCAAGTCCGGCGCCAAGGGTATCTGGCAGTTTATGCCGCAGACGGGCGAGCTTTACGGCCTTAAGAAGAACCGTTGGGTAGATGAGCGCGAAGACCCCGTCAAGTCCACTCAGGCTGCCGCCCGCGTCCTGAAGGACCTCTATGCCACCTTTGGGGATTGGTTCCTGGCCATGGCCGCCTACGACTGGAACCCGGCGGGGGTCCAAACGGCCATCGCGAAGACGGGTTACGCTGACTACTGGAAGCTTCGGGAACTCCACGCGCTGCCGGCCGAAACCGAGAACTACGTGCCCATCTTTATAGCCGTCGCGCTGATTGGCAAGGATCCTCAGGCCTATGGTTTTCAGGCGCCTGCGGCTCCTGCGATGGCGGTTGACCAGGTCGTGGTTTCGGAGCCCACCGACTTGCGGCTTGTGGCCGGGCTTATCGACCACCCCGTCGAGGAGCTGGTGCGGCTTAACCCTGGCATGCTTTCCTGGGCGACACCGCCAAACGAACCTGGTTTTGCGCTGAACCTGCCGTCCGGCACCAAGGACCAATTTGAGAAGGCTATCGCTGCCGTCCCGGCAAACCGGCGCGAATGGTGGCGCGCCTACCGCCTCGAGCCGGGCGAGACTCTGTCCGGCCTGGCTTCCCGGTTTCACGTCACACTCGCGAGCTTAAGGGAGGCGAACCAGCTCTCGAGCGACGATCCCCCCGAGGCTGGCACCCATCTGCTTGTGCCGCTGGGACCTACGAACGAGGCGTCACTGCTACGAGTGCATGAAAAGCAGGTCTTTCGCGCTCGACAATACCGGGTGAAAGCCGGTGATACCCTCGAGATGGTGGCCGATAGGTTTGACGTAACGCCGTACCAGATTCGGCACTGGAATCATATGCGCGGTTCGACCCTCGCCGCCGGCCGCAGCCTCACCGTGTACGTACCCACGCCAGTGCGCTCCTCCCACAGCCCGCACGCCCGCCGAACGACCTCAGGACAGGCGGGCCTGAAAAGGGAGGGCGAGGCAGCCGTCGCCTCTACACCGCCGAGGGCAACCAAGGCGACGCATGGCCCTAACTCAAAGCATCGCAAGGTCAAGCACGCTTCCGCCCCGGCCACGAATGTTACCGCAGAAGCCTCGCGCTGATGGCTCTCTGACCGGTAAATCGGCCACCCCCCGAGCTACCCGTAAGAGGCTTACGCAAAGTCGGCGTCCGGCCCAACGGATCGGCGAGCGACGAGTCAAGCCGAGACCGTGACCTCGGCGCAGCGTACCAGAACTATCGGCGCGGCATCGGGTCTCAGGAACAACACTTGGCCGTTGCTGACGATCAAAGCGAAGGCTCGAACGCCACGACGGAAAAACGGCTCCAGGAGTGGCGAATTCAACTGGGTGCTGCAGTACAATAAAGAGCCGGTCGCTCTTTCGCAGCGACCGTAGCATCAAGAGAGACATTGGACGAGGAAATTCTCCTCTAGAGGAAAGGTTCCAAGAGAAGTGGTCTGCCAAATCTGCCAAAAACGCAAGGCCAACCGGTTCTGTCCGGCGAAGTCACAGAGCATCTGCTCGGTTTGCTGCGCGACCGAGCGCGAAGTCTCGATTGACTGCCCTTCAGACTGTCCGCACCTGGTGGACAGCCGGCAGTACGAGGAGGAGCGGCGCCAAGTCGACTGGTCCAACCTGCCCTTTGCCGAAGTCAGGATCGAGCCCTCAGTCTTCCGCGATCACGAAAATCTGCTTGATGCCATCGCGGTCGCCATCTGCGACTTCGCGGGCGAACACCGGGAGTTGGTGGACTCGGACGTCATCGCCGCGCTTCAAAACCTGGCCGAAGCCTACCGAACGCTGGTCAGTGGTATCTACTACGAAAAGGCCTTGGATTACCCACTCCAGCGCGAACTTTGCCGGCATTTGAAAGATAAGATCGCTGCCTATCAGAAGGAAGTGGCGGCGGAACCGGGTTTCAGCCTGCTGCGGGACGCGACCGTGCGGGACGCACTCATCCTCCTTACCCAGATCGGGACCACACGGACTAACGGACGTCCCAAGGGCCGCGCCTATCTCGATTTTCTGCGCCGCGAGTTCAACTGGCGGGGGCGAGCTCCGGCGGCGGGATCGGGTCTGGTGATTCTGCCCTGAGTGGACCGCCGCTGGCAATGGGCAATAGCCAGCGGCAAGGATAGCGCCGCTAGCTTTGGTGTTGACCCCTGCACACGCGGTCCAGGTCACCGCACGAAGATGCCATCGGATTTCCGTTTTCTACTTAACCTTCGCGAGAACGACGATAGCCGGTAGCTAACGAACAAGGGTGTTCCTATGACCCAAGCCGAAGAAGTCCGCGCTGTCGCCGATATCGTGAAGATCGTCGGCGACTACGTCAAGCTGAGCAAGGCCGGCGTTAACATGAGGGGTCTTTGCCCCTTTCACCAGGAAAAGACTCCTTCCTTTGCCGTGCACCCTGTCAAACAGATCTTCCACTGCTTCGGCTGCGGCGTGGGTGGAAACGTTTTCAAGTTTGTGATGCTGATCGAGAACCTCACCTTTCCTGAAGCGCTGCGCCGGGTGGCGGAAAAGGCTGGGGTCAAGCTCAGGGAGCGGCCCTTCGATGCCGCCTCTGACGCCTCGGGGCGCGAGCGTGAGACCCTGCAAAAGGTTCATGACGTGGCCACGCGTTTTTTCGCTACTCAGCTCGGAGCGACCGTCGAGGGTCGAGCGGCTCGCGCCTATTTGGCCGACCGGGGTCTGAGCGACGAGACGGTCGCCCGGTTCCGCATCGGATACGCGCCCTCGGAAGGCCACGCCTTGCTGCGGCATCTCGAAAGCGCCGGTTTCAGCCCAGAAGTGATGGAAAAGAGTGGGCTAGTGCTGGCCGAGGCTGAGGGCCGGCACCGGCTCGACCGCTTTCGACGGCGCGTCATCTTCCCCATCGCCCGCGAGAATGGCTCCGTGGTAGCGTTTGGCGGTCGGGCACTCGGCGAAGACCAGCCGAAATACCTCAACTCGCCCGAGACGCCTATTTACACCAAGAGCCGGGTGCTCTTTCACCTCGATCGCGCCGCGAGCGCCATCCGCAAGACAGACGAGGCGATTCTGGTGGAAGGTTATATGGACGCTATCGCGGTGGCCTCGGCGGGGTTCGAGCAGGTGGTGGCCTCCTGCGGCACCAGCCTGACCGCGAGCCAAGTGCGGCTGCTCGCCCGCCACACCCGGCTCGTGGTGGTGAACTATGACCCCGACTCCGCGGGTCTTGCCGCTACGGAGCGGTCGCTTGAACTTCTTCTCGAAGAGGGCTTCGGGTGCCGGGTGCTGGCGCTGCCTGGCGGACTCGATCCGGACGCCTTTATTCGCAAACAGGGCGCCAGCGCCTACGGGAAAAGGCTGAAGTCGGCGCCGAGCTATCTCGACTACCTGGCTGACCGCGCCGCCGCCACCCACGACTTGCGAACGCCGCAGGGCAAGATCGCGGCCGCCAACGCTCTCCTGCGTCATGTCGTCAGGCTACCGAATCCGATGCTGCGTGCGGAATGGGCGGGCCGGCTGGCGGACCGGCTGCGCCTGGACGATCGGCTTCTGCGTGAAGAGGTGAGGCGCGCTGCTGCCGGCGCCCGCCACGAGGTAGACTCCCCCGTTGCTGCGGCCGCCCTTGAGGCGAGCCAGGCCGAGAAGGAACTCCTGCGAGGATGCCTGGAGAGTGAGGCTCTGGCGGACGAGTTCCTTCCCGGCCTGCTGGCCGACGGGGCCTTGGAAGGCCTCCCCACCTCGAAGATCCTGCAGGCGATTCTGGAAGCTCGCAGCCGGGGCGAAAAGGCAGATCTCTCCCTTCTGGAGGAGTCCTTGACGCTGGCCGAACAGCGCCTGGCTTACGATTGCCAGTTTGCCGGCGCCGAGCCACTTTCCCGCGAGGCCGCGCTAGCTTGTTGCGACGCGTTGCGCCGCAAGAAGATGCAGCGTGAGGGGGAGGAGATCCAGGCAGCCATTCGCCTGGCCGAGCAGGCAGGAGACTTCGGCCGGCTGTCTGAGCTGCTGAGAATCAAGTCTAGATTGGCCGGGCAGTTGGCTCAGCGATCCTGAAAAACCTCTTCAGGTGGCAAGACCTTCTGCTGTAAACTGACATCTAATAAAATAGCTGAGCTGTCGGTCCGGGCGGCTTTGGGACGTCGTAAGTGCAAACGGGTCTAAATCTCGCGGCACAACGATAGGCTCGCGGCTCTGTGTGCGCTTCACCGGCTGGTTATGGAGGCTACCTTACTTGGCTCTTGATGATAAGTTCGACCAGGTCAACAAGCTGATCAATCTGGGGAAGCAGAAGGGTTATTTGCTTTATGACGAGGTGAATGACCTTCTGCCCTCTGACGTACATTCCGCCGAAGAACTTGAAGATGTCCTCTCGATGTTCGATAGCGAGGGCATCGCTGTGCTCGAATCACCGGGAACGAAGCTGGGCGGTGATAAGGAGGACGAACTCAAGTCCGAAGACGAAGAGTCCGACGTCGACCTGACACCAGGCGCGCTCGACAAGACCAACGACCCTGTACGGATGTATCTGCGCGAAATGGGCACGGTGCCGCTGCTCACGCGCGAGGGCGAAGTGGCAATCGCCAAGCGGATCGAGCGCGGGCAGATCCAAGTGCTGAAGGCGCTCTCGCGTTCCCCGATCATCATCCTGGAGATGTTCGCGGTGCGCGAGGATCTGGAGAGCGGCGAGCGCTCGACCAAAGAAGTGGTGGTCTTCAATGACGACGAGCTCACCGAAGAAAAGGTTGCCGAACAGAGGCGCGATGTGATCGCCACCATCGCCGAGATGGAGCGCCTTTACAAGAAGACGCTTCAGCTCGAGGAGAAGCGCGACAGCATCGCGCGGACGAAGCGCCCCCGGGATTACCGGCGCTATCATCTGGCGCACGCCCGCCACCGCATCATCGTGTCGAAACTCATCCGTTCGCTGGATTTCACCCATGCCGAGCGCGAGGAGCTCATCCGGAAGGTCTTGAAAGCGGCCGACGAGATCCAGCCGATCGAGCGCGAAGCGAACCGGCTGGAGAAGAGGCTCAAGAGCGCGCGGGCGGGCACGGACGCTGAGATCAAGAAGGAGTTGCGCCAGGCCAAGACGCGCATTCAGGAGCTCGAGCAGCACAATCAGACCTCTTCGGCCGAGCTTCGCCGATCGGTCCAGACCATTAACGCCGGAGAACGGGAAGCCAAGGCCGCCAAGCGCGAGCTGATCGAGGCCAACCTGCGCCTGGTGGTCTCGATCGCCAAGAAGTACACCAACCGCGGCCTGCAGTTTCTCGACCTGATCCAGGAGGGAAACATCGGGTTGATGAAAGCTGTGGACAAGTTCGAGTACCGGCGCGGGTACAAGTTCTCCACGTACGCCACCTGGTGGATCCGCCAGGCTATCACGCGGGCCATCGCCGATCAGGCGCGCACGATCCGCATCCCGGTGCACATGATCGAGACCATCAACAAGCTCATCCGCACCTCGCGCCAGCTGGTGCAGGAGTACGGTCGTGAGCCCACTTCGGAAGAGATCGCCAAGCGCATGGACATTCCGGTGGTCAAGGTGCGCAAGGTGATGAAGATCGCCCAGGAACCGATCTCGCTGGAGACGCCAATTGGCGAGGAAGAAGATTCACATCTGGGGGACTTTATCGAAGACCGGGGCGTGATCTCACCGGCCGAAGCTGTGATCAACATCAACCTCAAAGAACAGACGGAGGCCGTGCTGAAGACGCTGACACCGCGCGAGGAGAAAGTGATCAAGATGCGCTTCGGTCTCGACGACGGTAGTGAGCATACGCTCGAAGAGGTGGGGCAGAGCTTCGCCGTGACGCGGGAGCGCATCCGTCAGATTGAAGCTAAGGCTCTGCGCAAGTTGCGGCATCCGTCGCGCAGCCGGCGTCTGCGAGCCTTTCTCGATGCGCAGGCCCATCCGGCCGTGGAGTAACCCGACTCAGGACCTCGCATTCCAGAGAAACGACCGGGTAGGTGAATGCGGGTTAGTAAAATGCGACTCGGTCGCAACTGACTAAGCGAAGGTCAATGCTCGAGGCACTGGTAATCACACTTCGCGAAGGCGTCGAGGCCGCCCTTATTGTCGGTATCGTCCTCGGTTACCTGAGGAAGACCGGTCGCATGGCAGCGGCCAGGATGGTCTATCTCGGGCTCGGGCTTGGGGTCCTGGCGAGCCTGACCGTTGGGGTCCTGCTCAGCCGGCTCGACATCAGGGAGCTCAGCGACGTGTACGAAGGCGAGCTGATGTTGTTGGCCTCCGTATTCGTGGCCAGCATGGTCTGGTGGATGTGGCGGACCGGCAAGCGAATGAAAAGCGAGATCGAGCAGAGGCTGACGGGTCTGTCGGACTCTGCGGGTTCCACCGCGTCGCTGGGGCTCTGCCTTTTTGTTTTCCTCATGGTTTTTCGCGAGGGTATCGAGACCGTACTCTTCCTGGCCGCCGTCTCCATCCGCAGCACCAGCGCTCTTCTGCAGTTCACTGGCGCCGTAGCCGGTCTTGCGCTCGCGGTCGGCTTCGGTGTGGCTTTCTTCAAGGGCAGCCTGCGCGTGAATCTACCGCGCTTCTTCCGCATTACCACCGTCGTCCTTTTTGCCATCTCGATTCAGTTGCTGGTCACCGGTGTTCACGAGCTGTCCGAGGGCAACGTGCTTCCTTCGAGTCCCCGGGAGATGGCGCTGGTGGGACCCATCGTGAACAATGACCTGCTCTTCATTGTTTTGGTGATGGCGGTCTGTGTATTCCTGGTGGCGGCGGAGCGAGTCGGAATGACGGCTTCGGCAGGAGCCGGGCTCGAGCGTCTCGCTGCTCCGGATCGGCGCAAGGCGCTGGCCACCCGGCGCCGCGAACGCTTCTGGAAGCTTACGGCGACGGGCTTGGCCCTGGCAGCGATCGTCCTCATCAGTGCCGAGATCGTTTATGCGCGCGTCGCCCAGGCCGTGCCCGTGCCTGAGCTGGTTGTGATCGAAGGCAGCGAGCTCAGGATCCCGGTGGCCAAGCTGAACGATCATGCTCTCCACCGCTTCGCGGTCGCGATTCAGAACCGCCCGGTGCGCTTGATTGGCCTCCTCGATCCTTCCGACACCGTGCGCGTCGCTCTCGACGCCTGCGCTATCTGTGGCAGTCAGGGTTACTACCAGCGGGGCGCGAACGTGATATGCCGGAACTGCGCGGCGGCCATCAACATGGCCACGATCGGCCACGGCGGCGGCTGCAATCCCATACCGCTCGACCCGCCCTACCAGGTGAACGGCGACACCCTGGTTATTTCGGAGGCGGCGCTGGAAGCGGCAGCGGGTCATTTTGAGGGAGTAGCAATCAAGCAACAGTGAGTCGGTGGGAGGGAGAGGGCCAGGAGTCTAGATCTGGGAGACAGGATGCGCCACCCTATTCCCTATTCCCCGCTTCCTGCGTGACAGATGTTGGCCCGAATCATAACCCGCTCGCTGGTTCGACGGCGCCGTCGCAAGCTTCTGAGTCTGGCTGCCGTCGCTTTCGGCATCACCGCCGCCACCGTGGTGGCGACGCTCGCCCTGGACGTTGGCGACCAGGTGAACCGTGAACTGCGCGCCTTTGGCGCCAATATCGCGGTGGCGCCCGCCGCCGATAGCCTACCGGTAAGCGTCGGGGGCGTCGATTATCGGCCGGCCTCATCCGGCGCCTTCCTGAACGAGAGCGATCTTACCAGCCTCAAGAAGATTTTCTGGGCCAACAACATTGTAGCCTTTGCGCCTTTCCTTTACGCGCCGGCGTCACTCGATGGCCGCGGCGTTGAAAAGGCGCTCCAAGTGGTGTTGATCGGAACCTGGTTTGACCACGATCTGGCCTTGAACAAGTTGCAGTCCTTCCGCACGGGGCTGCGCGATCTTCATCCCACCTGGCGGGTTCAAGGACGATGGCCGGACGACCAGGACCCGGGCGCTTGTCTGATCGGCGTCGCGCTCGCCCGCTCCGAGCGGCTCGAAGCGGGCTCAACGGCAACGCTCACCGGCGCCGAACCGGCCGCCACCGGCAACCCATCGACCTTTTCCTGCCGCGTCACCGGCGTGGTCGAAACGGGGGGCGCCGAAGATGATCAGGTGATGGCGCCGCTCGCCACCGTCCAGAAGTTCGCGGGCGAGGCCGGCCGGTTGCGGCGCCTGGAAGTGAGCGCCCTTACCAAGCCTGAGGACGATTTCGCGCGGCGGGACCCGAGCCGCATGACGCCGGCCGACTTCGAGCGCTGGAGCTGCTCGCCCTACGTCAGTTCGATAGCCTACCAGATCGAACAGGCGATTCCGGGCTCGGTGGCCAAGCCGGTGTATCCGGTGGCGGAGACCGAGGGGCGCATCCTCGGCCGCATTGGAGGTCTCATGCTGGCGCTCGCCCTGGCGGCGCTCGCCACAGCCTGCCTGGCGGTGGCTTCGATGATGCTGGCCACGGTCATCGAGCGCCGCAGTGAGATCGGTCTCTTCCAATCGCTTGGCGCCAGCCGGGCGCGCGTGGCGGCAATCTTCCTGCTTGAAGGCTCGGCGCTGGGTCTCGCGGGCGGCGCGGCGGGATACATCACCGGCAGTTTGCTGGCGCATCGCCTGGGGCGGGTCGTATTTGGATCTCCGGCCGCGGAGCACGGATCGCTGCTGCCGGCGGTGTTGATGGTGGCGTTGCTAGTGACGTGGGCGGGAAGCGCCGTACCGCTGGCGAGGGCACTGAAAGTGCCGGCGGCCGTGGCCCTTCGGGATTGATTCATTGACCGACTGATTCACTAACACCGGGTTGTGTTTCGAGGGAAGGCGCATGATCGTGGCTCGAGAACTCAGATTGTTAATGAGTCGGTAATCAATGATCCAATCATATAGCTCCATGTTTCTCCGCGTTGGGCTTCGATCACTGGCGGTAAAGCGGCCGCAGTCAGCCCTGGCGTTTGCGGCGCTGGCTTTGGGTGCCACGGTCGCCTCCCTGCTGCTGAACCTCTATGGTGACGCCCGGCGCAAGATGCAGGACGAGTTTCGCTCCTATGGGCCCAACGTCATCGTGGCGCCGTCCCGTATCGAGTCCGCAGCCAGGACTGGCGAAATGGATGCAGCCGGTAATCCAGGCGGCCTGCTCGACGCCGCTATTACCGCCCAGATTCAGGGGAAGCTTCAATCGCTGGCTCCCGGAGCTCCGAAGGCGATCATGGCGCCCGTGCTCTACGCCGTGGTCTCAGCCCGGCCGGGGAAGCTCTCCAACTCAACGGCTCCGGCCCTGAGCATGGTCGCGGTGGGCGCCGCCTTCGCGGCCCTCCGAGCGCTGAACCCTGCTTGGAAAGGGAGCGACGCCCGCGATGAGGCGGGGCCCGGGTCGTGCGTTCTGGGCTCAAGCGCGGCCGAGCGTCTGGGACTGCGACCCGGCGATTCCCTCGAGCTCGCGGCGCTCGAAACGGAGCCCGCGGCAGCGTACAAGGCCGGCCGCGCCATGGCTTGCACGCTTGCCAGCCTGGTGTCCAGTGGCGGGGCCGAAGACAACCAGGTGTTCCTGCCGCTTGACGTCTTGCAACAACTCGTGGGTCTCGCTGGCCGAATCAGCCTGGTCGAGATGCACGTGCCCGGAGCCACGGCTGACGTGGAGGCGGTGGTCAGTGGTCTGGCGCCAGCATTTCCGTCGCTTGAGATCCGCCCTGTGCAAGAGATCGTGCAATCGGAAGGCAAGGTTCTCAGCATCATTCGGGGACTGATGCTGGCGCTGGCCGCGCTGATCATCGGCGTCGTGGTGCTGTGCGTTATGGCCACGGTGACCACTATTATCCTGGAGCGCTGCAAGGAAGTGGGCGTCATGAAGGCGCTCGGCGCCTCGGACCGGACCGTGTTCGGGCTGCTACTGACGGAGGTCGGCGCGCTCGGCCTCGCCGCGGGTATCGTGGGCTTTGCTTTCGGGGCGCTGCTCGCCCGCCGTCTCGGCGTCGATTTGTTTGGAGTCGCGCTCGATACCGACTGGCAGATGCTTCTGCCTGTGATTGCGGCCGCCGTGCTGGTCGCGGCGCTCTCCGCGCTCGTACCCGTGTCCACCGTGCGCGGCATTGACCCGGCGCGCACGCTCAGAGGAGAATGAAGCCCGTGGCCTTTATTGAAGTTGACAACCTGACGAAGCGCTACGGACCCGACGTTGTGGCCCTGCAGCACGTCTCCTTCAGCATCGGCCAGGGCGAGTGGGTGGCGGCCATGGGCCCGTCGGGCTCGGGCAAAAGCACGCTTCTCAACATTTTGGGTTGTCTCGACACCGCGGACGAAGGCCGCGTAGTGGTTGGCGGTCGGGACCTTGCGCGTCTGACGGCGGCTGACCGGGCACGCTTCCGCGCCGAGCGCGTCGGCTTTGTTTTCCAGCAGTACCACTTGGTGCCTTATCTCAGCGCCCTGGAAAATGTAATGCTGGCGCAGTACTTTCATAGCCTCGCTGATGAGGCCGAGGCCGCTGAGGCCCTGCGGCGCGTGGGACTCGGCGACCGCCTAAGGCACTTGCCCTCACAGTTGTCCGGAGGCGAACAGCAGAGGGTGTGCATCGCCAGGGCGCTCATCAACCAGCCGGATCTTATCCTGGCCGACGAGCCCACCGGCAACCTCGACGAGGTCAACGAGGCCATCGTACTGAGCCTGTTGGCGGATTTGCATCGCGAGGGCCGCACGGTGCTGCTGGTGACGCACGATCCCGAAGTCGCCCGCATGGGGGATCGGCGCATCGAGTTACACCATGGACGTCTCACCGAGCCCGACATTTTTGTTCATCAGGATCAGGACCTTTTCGACCAGCTTCTCAAGGCGGTGTGGAAAGCGCGGGGTGACGGGCGCGAGGTCCGCTCTGAGAATCTCTTCGAGTTCGCCCACAACCGCGCCACCTTCAACTTGCTCGCGGAGCGCGGCTGGCTGCGCCTGAGCGCGGGAGCGGTCGAACTGACCCCGCGCGGCGAGGAGCGCGCGTGCTTTGCCGTGCGGCGCCACCGGCTGGCCGAGCGTTTGTTCTATGAGACCTTCGGGATCCACGAGGACCTGTTGCACGAGAACGCCCTCAAGATCGATCCCGTCCTGAGCCCCGAGGTTACCCAGAAGATTTGTAACTACCTTCACCATCCTCGTACCTGCCCGCACGGCGACCCTATCCCTCGCGGTGATTGCTGCCTCAAGGCCGGTGTCATGTAGCCCAAAAAGGGTCGGTGTTATCGGTGTTCGGGAATGGGTCAAAGCGAAATCGACGACAGGTCAAATCGGCCGGGCAGGTCGAATCCAGATCTTAGAACACGTGAATGCCGAGCAGATGCCTGCGCTGCGGTCTCCGAGCGGCAGGCTGCAGGCTGGCGCCGGCCGATCCGGCCCTTGATGGAGGGAAGGCGTCTGTGATATAGTGTACGTTATGTGTCATATTGGGCGTGGAGCGGTGGGCTGACAAACAGACCTGGGAGGTGGCTTAGAATCAGGATGATACGAAATCGGCTGCTCGACTTGCCGGTCAATGAGAATGGAGCGGACCGCCCTCTGGCTCTATGGATCTACGAACTTGGAATATCGTCGAAGCCGCGCCTCAACCTGCCCCGGCGAAGCTGGGTTGGCCGAAAGCCTGAGGTCGACCCAGGTGAGTTACTCGCGGCAACTCACACCTCGTCGGGTCCTGGGCCCACAGAATCGAAACTCCAAAAAAGCTAAAGCCGAGAGCCGAAAGAAGAGTGAACACTTTGGCTGCTGAAGTCGTCTAACGTCGCAATCCTCGCGCCCTTAACCCGGCAGTTCGGGCCGAGGGGACGATACCTGGAGGCGGGTCATGACCTCGA
>DATDGR010000105.1:0-24785 GCA_036521995.1 Terriglobia bacterium
AAACTTCGATGCGCCTGCGCGCCCGAATTCCCGCCGGCATTCTGGCCGTAAGCGAGAGCGGCATCGGGGGTCCCAGTGATCTCGCCATGCTTCAGCGGGCGGGGTTTGATGCGGTCTTGATCGGGGAGCGTCTGATCACGCAGGCGGACCCCGGGCGGACGCTGGCCGAACTTATTCGAAGGTACGATGAAGACTATGCGCACCCGGATTAAGATCTGCGGGATCATAAGCGTTGAAGACGCCGAGCTCGCGGTCGAACTCGGGGCTTCAGCCTTAGGCTTTAACTTCTACCCCCCCTCGCCGCGCTACATCGCTCCCCAGGCTGCCCGGGCGATCATCGAGCGCGTGCCGCCCCTGGTGATGACGATCGGCGTCTTTGCGGACGAGGCTAGCGCTGCCCAGGTCCTGAGCGTGGCGCGCGAAGCCGGCGTGGAGACGATCCAGCTTCACGGACCCCGCTGGCCGGAGGCACCCGAAGCGGACGGGCAACCCAACGGCTTCAGATGGCCCTATCCGCTGATTCGCGCCGTCGCGGTTGGCGAGCACTTCGAGCCGGAGAGCCTGCGAGGCGTCGAAGCCGGCGCAGTTCTCCTCGACGCGGTTCATCCTACGCTGAAAGGCGGCACCGGACAGACGATCGACTGGGCCAAGGCTCGCGAGGCCACGCGATTTGCGCGTATTATCCTGGCTGGCGGTCTTACGCCTGAAAACGTGGGCTACGCCATTAGGAACGTGCGGCCTTTTGCCGTCGATGTGGCGAGCGGCGTGGAGCAGGCGCCTGGGGTGAAAGACGCGTCCAAACTGCGGGCTTTTTTTGCGGCGGTTCGCGAGGCTGACGAGCGGCTGGACGCTGAAATGCCCCCTGGGCTCCGCCCAGGGCTGGGTTAGGCCGGCCCTTCGGGCCTGACAAAGGGAGTTCTCTTTACGATGAGTACGGCAATATTCCAAGCCTGGCCCGACGCGCGCGGGCGGTACGGCGAATTCGGCGGACGTTACGTGCCCGAGACTCTCATGGGGCCGGTCGAGGAGCTCGACCGCGCCTGGCAAGCGGCCCGCTGCGATTCCGGCTTTCAGGCTGAGCTCAGCCGCCTGCTGCGCGACTTCGCCGGCCGTCCCACGCCGCTCTTTCATGCCCGGCGCTTGACGGAGCACCTGGGCGGCGGGCAGATCTACCTGAAGCGCGAAGACCTGCTGCACACCGGCGCCCACAAGATCAACAACGCCCTCGGCCAGGGATTGCTGGCACGACGCATGGGAAAGCGTCGGCTGGTGGCGGAGACGGGTGCGGGCCAGCACGGGGTGGCCACGGCCACGGTGGCGGCGCTGCTCGGGCTCGAGTGCATGGTCTACATGGGCGAAGAAGACATGGCGCGGCAGGCGCCCAACGTCTTCCGCATGCGGCTGCTGGGCACCGAGGTGGTGGGCGTGAACGCGGGCTCGCGAACCCTCAAGGACGCCATCAACGAGGCCATGCGCGACTGGGTGACGAACGTCGAGAGCACTCATTACCTGTTGGGATCGGTGCTCGGGCCGCATCCCTATCCCGAGATGGTGCGCGAGTTCCACCGCGCGATCGGCCAGGAGGCGCGCCGCCAGATTCTGGAGGCGGCTGGGCGGCTCCCCGATTACCTTTTCGCCTGCGTGGGCGGCGGGAGCAATTCGATCGGCCTGTTTTATGACTTTCTCGGCGATGCCGGCGTCAAGATGGTGGGCGTTGAGGCCGGCGGCCGCAGTCTGAATCTGGGTGAACACGCGGCGCGCTTCGCCGGTGGGCGTCCGGGCGTGCTTCACGGCGCTTATACTTACGTACTGCAGACCGATGACGGCCTGGTGTCGACCACCCACTCGGTTTCCGCCGGGCTCGACTATCCCGCGATCGGGCCCGAGCACGCGGCGCTCTTTCGAACCGGTCGCGTGGAGTATGTGCCAGCGAGTGACGCTGAGGCGCTCGAGGCCGCAAAGGTCCTCGCCCGAACTGAGGGGATCATTCCGGCGCTCGAGTCCGCCCACGCGCTGGCGGAGGCGATGAAGCGTGCGCCCGGCATGGCCCGAGAGTCTACTGTGGTGGTGAATCTTTCCGGGCGCGGCGATAAGGATTTGGGGATTTTTCAATCGGCAGGTGTGTTATAGCGCAATTCGTGCCCTCTGTGCCTCTGTGGTGAGTCTCTCGCCGCGAAGACCAAGAATTCACCACTGAGAACACAGCGGGCACGGAGAGCACAGAGAGAGTCGATGAATTCGACGGCGACCATATCCCGTCTCGAGGCTCGCTTCCGCGCACTTCACGATCGCGGCCAAAAGGGCCTTGTGATCTATCTCACCGCCGGCGATCCCTCTCTTGATGCCACCGCCGACCTGCTGCAGGCGATTGAGCAGGGGGGTGCAGACGTGATCGAGCTGGGGATACCTTTCTCGGACCCGCTCGCCGACGGCCCTGTGATCCAGCGGGCCTCGGAACGGGCGTTGCACGGCGGTGCCACGCTGCGCAAAGTGCTGGAGCGATTGCCGGCCTGGCGCGCACGGTTGCGGGCGCCCATCGTGCTCTTCACTTATTTCAACCCCGTGCTGCAATACGGCCTCGAAGCCTTTGCGCGCGACGCGAACCGCGCCGGCGCAGATGCCGCACTCATCGTGGATCTCACGCCCGAAGAGGCTGGCGACTACATGGCCGTGATGCGTAGAGAGAATCTGGACACAGTGTTCCTGGCCTCGCCGACCTCCAGCGACGAGCGCCTGCGTCGGGTGGCTGGCGCCTCGACCGGATTCTTGTACCTGGTCTCCCGCACCGGAGTCACCGGCGAGAGCCAGCAGCTCTCAGCAGCGGTCCAGCCGCTGGTGGAGCGGGCCCGGCGTTTCACCTCGCTTCCTTTGGCCGTCGGCTTCGGTGTGTCGACTCCGGAGCAGGTCCGTGAAGTGCAGGCTCTGACGGACGCGGCCGTGGTGGGCAGCGCCGTGGTCCATGCCATCGAAGATCGTTATCCGAAGGGCGGGGCCCTGGCCGTCCAGGATTTTGTGCGTTACCTCAAAGGCGCAGATCACACAGATTTCGCCGACAAAAAGGCTCGGACCGTGTGATATTCACCGCGACGTGCCTTGCACGCCGTCCAAAAAGCCGATCCGTGGCCCTTTCTTGGGGCGATCGGTTGTTCTGAGCGACGCGCACGATTGCAAAACGGAGTCTACTCGGTGAAATCTGCTTAATCTGCGGATGAATCAAGCATATGGGCGAACTCGAGGACTGGCGAAGACGCATCGATGAGATCGATGAGCAACTGCTCAAATTGCTCAACGAGCGCGCGCAATGCGCCGTGGAAGTAGGACATTTCAAAAAGAAGAACCATCAGCCGGTGTGGCAGCCCGAGCGGGAGCTTGAGATTCTGCGCCACGTGGTGCAGTCAAACCCCGGGCCGCTCGATGATGCCGCCATTCGCAGGCTCTTCGAGCGCATCATCGACGAGGCGCGGTCGCTGGAGCGACATACGATGAGCGAGGCCAGTTCGGGAACTGTTCCTAAAGCTGATTGTGAAGCGGGTCCGCCACAGGGTGGGAAGGAGTAGGCGGGAATGATCGTCGTCATGCAGGAGGGTGCGAGCGAGGAGCAGATTCAAGCCGTCATTCGCAACCTCATGGATCAGGGTTTTGACGTTCACCGCTCGACGGGCGCCGTGCAGACCGTGCTCGGCGGCGTGGGCGCCAAAGTCGATTTCGACACCCGGGTGGTGGAATTAATGGAGGGCGTGCAGGAAGTGCACCCCGTGGTGGCGCCGTATAAGCTCGCCAGCCGTCACTTCCGCCCTGAAGGAACCGTCGTTGATCTCGGCAAGGATGTGAAGGTGGGCGGCAAGCAGGTGGTGGTAATGGCGGGTCCGTGCAGCGTGGAGGGCCTGGAGCAGATGGAAGCCATCGCTCAGCTCGTTTCCAGGCTGGGCGTGCGCGTGATGCGCGGCGGCGCCTTCAAGCCACGCACGTCGCCCTATTCATTTCAAGGCCTCGGAGCGCGTGGACTCGAGGTCTTTCGCCAGGTGGCCGATCGATACAACATGGTGGTGGTCTCGGAGGTGATGGACCAAACTCAGATTCCGCTGATGCTCGATTTTGTGGATGTGCTGCAGGTGGGCGCGCGCAACATGCAAAATTACAACCTCCTGAAGGAGCTCGGCAAGGTATCCAGGCCGGTGCTGTTGAAGCGGGGGATCGCGGCCACGATCGAAGAACTGCTGCTTTCGGCTGAGTACATCATGTCCGGCGGCAATTACAACGTGATCCTGTGCGAGCGCGGCATCCGCACCTTCGAAAGTGCCACCCGCAACACCCTGGACGTCTCCGCCATTCCCGTCATCCAGAAGCTGTCCCATCTGCCCATCATCGCTGATCCATCGCATGCGACCGGCCGGCGTGACAAGGTGCTGCCCATGGCTCGGGCGGCCGTGGCCGCAGGGGCTGACGGGATCCTGGTGGAAGTCCATCACGACCCCGATAAAGCGCTGAGCGACGGCCCCCAAGCTCTCTTTCCGGAGCAATTTGAGCAACTGATGAAGCAGTTGCACGTGATCGCGGAGGCGGTCGACCGCACATTATAGGTATGAGGTGGTGTCGCCCCGAGCGGCCGGCAACCAGGTCTGACATGAATGCATCAACAAACCCCTTTCATCGTGTCGCGCTTATCGGCGTGGGCCTGATCGGGGGCTCCTGGGGACTGGCCCTGAAGCATCGAGGCTTCGCCGGGCGGATTGTGGGTTGTGACCGGCCGCAGGTTCTCGATCGGGCCCTCGAACTTGGCGCCATTGATGAGGCTGAGCCTGATCTTGCGGCTTCGGTACGGGGGGCTGGTCTCGTCATTCTGGCGGCTCCAGTTGCGGCCATTCTCGAGCAGTTGCCCCAAATCAAAGAGGTCGCATCGCCGCAGGCAATGGTGACGGACACGGGTAGCACCAAGCGTGCGATCTTGGCGCGGGCGCGCATGATCTTCGGGGAAGAGCCACTCTTCTTGGGCGCACACCCTCTGGCGGGCAAAGAGCAGTCGGGAATTGAGAACGCCAACGCAAGCCTTTTTGAAAGCGCACGCTACGTGGTCACTCCGCTCGCGCCATCCCATCTCCAGGATCAACGTGTGGAGGCGTTGCTGGCGATGGTCCGGGGAGTGGGTGCGCGCCCTTTTGTGACCGACGCGGATACACACGACCGTGCCCTCGCACTTCTGAGCCACTTGCCTCAGTTGGTCTCCACCGGGCTCGCCAGCCTCATCGCCGCGGAGGACCACCGGCATACTTTGCCCCTGGAACTTGCGGCCGCCGGCTTTCGCGACATGACCCGCCTGGCCGAAAGCCCTTACGCGGTCTGGCACGACGTCTGCCTCACCAATGGCGACAACCTGCGGCCGGCGATTGACTCACTCATCCGAAAGCTGGAAGCCATGAAAGAGCGGCTCGGCAATGACGGCCTGAAGCAAGAATTTGATGAGGCGCTGAAACTCCGGGATCAGTGGAGGAAGACCCGTTAGTCTTGATCGTCTTAGTCTTCGTATCGCAGCGGCGCCAATAGGCGGGTCCAGGCGCGTCATTCCTAGTAGGATGGGATGGTTATTGGAGCTATGATGCTTGAGAACGTTTTCGCCATTCTGAGTTCGACCCCGGAAAAGCTGAAGCGCGAGCTCCAAGATCTTTCGCTTGCGGAGATGAAAGCCCGTCCGGCTCCTGGCAAGTGGTCCGTGCGGGAGATTCTGGCGCATCTGGCCGACGTCGAGCGGCACGGCATGCGGGAACGCGTAGAGGCGATCGTCACCGAGGACGGTCCTGTCTTTGAGCCTTTCGAGCAGGAGAAGCGGGCGATTGACCTGCATTACGACCGGATTGATGCGCGCAAGTCGCTGGCCTCGCTGACCGCGCAGCGTCGAACCAATCTCAAATGGCTTCGCAAGCTGCGGCCAGCCCAGTTGCGCCGGGTGGGAATTCATCGGGCGGTCGGCGATGTCAGCGCTCTGGATTTTCTTCATGAATGGGCCTTTCATGATCTGGGCCATCTTAAGCAGATTATGGAAGTGAAGCGCTACGCGCTTTATCCGCACATGGGGAACACGCAGAAGTTTTACAAATTTGGTCAGTGACGGTGACGCGCCCGAGCCGCTTAAGAATCGGCGAGGTCCAGCCAGTACTAACCGGAGCAGCTCTGTGAACAAGGTCTTTCCCAACGCCGACGCCGCGGTCGCGGACATCGGTGACGGCGCCACCATCATGGTAGGAGGCTTCGGGCTGTGCGGCAATCCCGAAAACCTGATCGATGCTGTCCTCCGCAGAGGCATCCGCAACCTCACCGTGATCAGCAATAATGCGGGCGTGAGTGACCTCGGCCTTGGCAAGCTGCTCGGGAGCCGTCAGATCAGCAGGGTGATCGGCAGTTATGTGGGCGAAAACAAGCGGCTCGAAGATCAGGTGCTGAAAGGCGAAATCGAGCTGCAGCTCAATCCCCAGGGCACGCTCGTCGAGCGCATTCGCGCCGGTGGAGCGGGTATCGCCGGTTTCTACACGCCTACCGGGGTGGGCACCGTCGTGGCTGACGGCAAGGAAATGCGTAACTTTGAAGGCCGGCTCTACCTGCTCGAGCGGGGCCTGACGGCCGACGTTGCCTTCGTCAAGGCCTGGAAAGGCGACCGCTGGGGAAACCTGATCTATCGCAAGACGGCGCGCAATTTCAACCCCGTGATGGCCACGGCCGCGCGGGTGACGATTGCCGAAGTGGAAGAGCTGGTTGACCTCGGCCAGCTTGATCCTAACAGCATCGTCACGCCGGGGATTTACGTGAAGCGCATCTTCCAGGGGATGAACTACGAGAAGCGCATTGAGAAACGAACCGTCCGGGTGAGGACCGGAGAAATCGGATAGAATCGTCTTCCACCGCCGCAAAAGGCGATTGATGAAATCGTCGAGGAACTGCATACTTCGTTAGCCTTACTTGAACCTGCGACCGATGGACAAACGGGAACAGATCGCGCGCCGTATCGCTCATGAACTCGCCGACGGCTACTACGTCAATCTTGGCATCGGGATCCCCACGCTGGTTTCGAATTTCATTCCGCCCGGCATCGAGGTGATTCTGCAGTCGGAGAACGGTATGCTCGGCGTCGGACCTTTCCCCTTCGAGGGCGAGGAGGACCCGGACCTGATCAACGCGGGCAAGGAGACCGTCACGGAGATTCCCGGCACCTCGTATTTTTCGAGCGCCGAGTCTTTCGCCATGATTCGCGGCGGTCACGTGGATCTGACGGTACTCGGCGCCATGGAGGTGGATGGGAACGGAAACCTCGCGAGCTGGATGATTCCAGGCAAGGTGGTGAAGGGCATGGGCGGCAGCATGGATCTGGTGGCGGGCGCGAACCGCGTCATCGTCGCCATGGAGCACGCGACCAAAGATGGACGACCGAAGATCTTGAAGCGCTGCACGCTGCCGCTTACCGGCACCGGGGTGGTGGACACCATCGTGACCGAACTCGCCGTGATCGACGTGACCCCCGACGGCCTGCTGCTGAAGGAGATCGCGTCCGGACTCACGGTCGAAGACGTTCAGCGCGCGACCGAGGCCACTCTGGGAGTCGGCCCCAACCTCCGCACTTACGCAATTTGACCTCAATGCCATCCAGGCGCCGGAGCTGCTAAACCAGTTCACCCTTGAGAACGGTGACCGCTCTGCCGCTGAGCCGCACCCGGCCTCCTTCGAGCCTCACGCGCACAACACCGCCGCGCGCTGAGGCTTGATAGCCGGTCAACTCACTGCGCCCGAGCCTTTGCGCCCAGAATGGGGCGAGCACGCAGTGGGCTGAACCCGTGACGGGATCCTCGTCGATGCCAAAATTGGGGGCGAAGTAGCGGGAGACGAAATCATACTCGGGCGAAGCCGACCGGCTGGTGACAATCACGCCTCGACCCTCCACTTTCCGCAGGAGTGCGAACTCCGGACGCAGACCGAGCAGCTTCGCCTGAGATTCCACCTCCACCACATAGTCAAACCGGCTCTTGCCGACATAGGTGGGTTCGACGCCAAGCGCGCTGATCAGTCCGCTCGGAGGAGGTGTGGCGGGCTCTTCGGGCAGTGACGGAAAGTCGAGCTCGATCCAGTCAGACTTCCGTTCGGCGGTCAAAAGACCGCTCCGCGTGTGGAAGCGTGCCGGCGCATCCGCTCCCAAGCGACCTGTCTCCCACAAGGCGTGCGCGCTGGCGAGGGTCGCATGACCGCAAAGATCCACCTCCGCCGCCGGTGTGAACCAGCGGAGATCGTACCCATCCCGCCTATCCTTGGTTAAGCGTAGAAAGGCCGTCTCGGAAAGGTTCATTTCCCGCGCTACGTTTTGCAGCCACGTCTCATCCCGCTCCACCTCCAGAAAGCAGACCGCCGCGGGGTTGCCGCGAAACGGCGTGTCGGTGAAAGCATCGACTTGAACGATTTCGATCCCCATCATCTCCCCTCTCAGTCTCGATTCGGCGCTCGGGCCTGCGCCTTCTGATTGGATTCGGCGGCGGCGGGCGCGATGCGCTCACCGAGATCAGCCTCCAGATAGAGAGAGCCTTCCACGGGATTCAAGCGGTAGGGCGCGATTTCCCGGAAACCCAGCGAACGATACAGGGCCCTGGCATCCCTCATGAACGGAAGGGTGTCGAGCCGCATCCTCTCATAGCCGATTCTGCGGGCTTCCGTCATAATCTCGACCGCCAAGCGCCGCCCGAGGCCCGTGCCACGAAACTCCGGGCGAACGTAGAGCCGCTTCATTTCGCAGATTTCTTCCGCTATCCGGCGCAAGGCCACACAACCTGCGAGCGCGTCGCCCTCGACCGCCAGCAACAACCGCCCCGAAGGCGGAGCGTACTCGCCCGGGAGATTCGCGAGTTCCTGGGCGAAGTTCTGAAAGCAGAGATCGACGCCGAGGCTGTCCGCGTATTCCTGAAACAGCCCCTTCGCCCCGGCGATATGCTCCGCGGACTCGGCTTGGATCACCTTTACCATACTGCTCCGGATGTCTGAGGGGTCAGTCGGCTTTTAGGCTCGAACCTAGGCTATCATCCTACGAGACCAACCGGTTCAGCTCGGCATAGGGTACAGCCCACCCGTCGAGCGTTGTGAACGTGCCCTTCGCAAGCAGTTCGTGGGCGAAGCGCGAGAAGAGACCCAGGGCCGCTCGAGCCGGCCAGGAACCGAAGCTGACCCGCCGTACGCCCAGCCGTTCGAGTTCGGCGATCGGCGGAGTGGCTGGGCCCGCCAGGACATTGAGAGGGCCGTCGACTGCTTTGGCGAGCGCCGCAATGGTCGCCGCGTCGTAAACGCCGGGGACGAAGAGCGAATCGGCGCCGGCCCGGCGATAGGCGGTGAGGCGCGAGACTGCATGCTCGAATCGCGTTGAGGGCTCGCCGACTTGGGCGAGGTAGACGTCGGTACGGGCGTTGATCACCACATGCACGCCCAGAGACTCACCCACCTCGCGAATCCGCCTTACCTTCTCGGCGTGCCGCTCAGCCGGGACAAGTTCCGCCTCGTCGACACTATCCTCCAGGTTCAGCCCTACCGCTCCCGCCTCCACTAAAGCGCGCCCCGTTTCGGCCATCTCTTCGGGACCTTCCCCGTAACCGGCCTCCAGATCGGCGCTCACCGGGACAGACACTTTGGCGGCGATGCGCCGCACCACCTCAATCATCTCAGCGCGGCTGATCCGCTGGCCGTCCGGATAGCCTAGTGAATTGGCCACGGCAGCACTCGAAGTGGCGACGGCCGGAAAGCCGGCGTCTTCCACGATGCGCGCACTGGCCGCGTCCCAGACGTTGGCGAGCACCAGAATGCCGGGACCCTGATGGAGGGCGAGGAGCCGGTCAGCTTTTGCGGACAGAGATGGGTTCGGCATGGGCGGCTCTAGGCACTTTGAACAGCATGCGATCTCAGCAGACTTTGGGACTCCAGCACTTTTTCCAGCTTGGCCCGGTTCCCGGAGGTGATCGGCACCAGAGGCAGACGATAGACCTCTTCAATCATGCCCATCATGGCGAGCGCGGCCTTCACCGGGATAGGGCTACTCTCGATGAAGTTGATCTGCATCAGTGGCAGGAGCCGGAAGTGGAGCCGGCGCGCTTCTTCCAGGTGGCCGTCCAACATAAGCTGAGCGAGACGTGACATCGCCCCTGGAATCTCGTTCGAGGCGACGGAAATGATCCCTGCGCCGCCCAGCGCCATCAGCGGAAAGGTGAAAGCGTCATCGCCCGAGAGCACGCGAAAGTCCGCCGGCGCCTGGGCCAGTACGTCCATCTGCTGCGTGATGCTCCCGGAGGCTTCCTTGATGGCAGTAATGTTCGGAATCCTAGCGAGGCGCGCCACGGTAGCGGGCTCGATATTCGAAGAGGTCCGTCCCGGCACGTTGTAGAGGACAAGGGGCAAGTCGATGGCTTCGGCAATGGCCTTGAAGTGCTGGTAGAGTCCTTCCTGGGTCGGCTTGTTGTAGTAGGGAGCGGCGGAAAGGATAGCTTGCACCCCGAGTCTCGCTACCTCCTGCGCGGTCTGCACTACTTTGCTGGTATTGTTTCCTGTGACGCCAGGTACCACCGGCACTCGTCCGTTCACTTCCTCGAGCACCACACGAATCACGTCGAGGTACTCGCCATGCTCCAGGGTGGGAGTCTCACCCGTGGTTCCACAGGGGACCAGGAAGTGAATCCCCTCTTGAAGCTGAAACTGCACCAGCCGGCGCAAGGCCTCAACGTCTACGCTACTGTCCCGCTGGAAAGGCGTGACCAGCGCCGTGCCACATCCGCGAAGATCGAGAGTCATCAGCGTTCCTCCTTCCCACCATTCGATGCGAACAGGTCCGCGAAAGTGAACAAGCCCTTCTTGCCGATCACCCATCGCGCCGCGTAGAGCGCGCCCTCGGCAAAACCCTGGCGTCCGCGGGCGGTATGCCGCAGGATCACCGTATCGGCTTCGGAATCGAATCCGAGCTCGTGAGTGCCCGGCACGTGGCCGGTCCGGATGCTTCCCACGGCGATCTCGCGCTCGCCGAACGCCGGCTGCACCCGGCGCTTGAGCTCCAAAGCGGTCCCCGAAGGTGCGTCCTTCTTGAAGCGATGATGGGTCTCGATGATGTAGGGCTCATACATGGGAAAACCGGCGAAGACTCTGGCCGCGGCCTCGGCCGCCCGGAAGAACAATTGCGCTCCCACCGAAAAGTTGGAGCCGTACACCAGTCCGATTCCAGCGCTTTGCACCAGGTCGCGAACCTGGTCCCGGTGCTCGCTCCAACCCGTGGTGCCCACCACCAGGTTGCATCCAAGAGCGGCCACGCCGCGGATATTGTCGAGCACCGCGTCGGGCGTGGTGAAGTCGATGGCAACGTCGATGCTCCGGAAGTTCGCGGTCGTGAACCCGTTTCCATTGCGATTCGACCCGGTTGTGAGGACCAGCCGTACCTCGAAGCCTCGCGCCTGCGCGATCTGCGCCACGGCCTTGCCCATCCTGCCGTAACCGAGTAACGCCAAGTTAAAGGGCGTGTTGGGGTTAGCGCCATCCATGGACGTGAGCGTCAGACGGAGTCAAGGGTGCATCGATCGATCGTGTGCCCCGCTCATAAATCAAGTCGTGTGTTTTCAAATAGATACCTGCGCTGGGGTTCTTGTCCCTGTTGTTTCGACTTCGCCTGACGGACTGGCCTCCGGCCACTCTCATTGACCGAGCGGCCTCGGGACCTCTATTGATTCCAAAGGACATTCCGGCTTCGTTCCTGGAGATGGTGGGGCCCACGGTCAATGAGCCTGGAGCCATCCCCCGATTTGGACGCGCCTCGTCTGGACCGATCTCGAGTTCGCCGCCACCGAATTGGTTGACTTTCTTCCGCCCGGTCTCATTGACGCGAGGCCTTGAGTCTCCCTGCTGATTCTAAAGGACATTCCGGCTTCGTTCCTGGAGATGGTGGGGTTCACGGTCAATAGCACCGGACCCGTCTTCGCCGATTAGGGCACCGACGATCAATCCAAGTACCCTTCCGCCTTCATCAATTCGCCATTCAGGATGGCAGCCCCGGCCGCCCCCCGGATGGTGTTGTGGCTCAACACAACGTACTTGAAGTCGAGCACCGGGCAGGGGCGCACCCGCCCGATCACCGCCGCCATCCCGCCCTCCGTGTTCACGTCAAACTTGGGTTGCGGCCGGTCGGCCTCTTCGCGTAGGACGATGGGCCGCCGGGGGGCGGAAGGCAGGTCCCGAACTTCTGGCGCGGCGCGGAAATCCTGCCAGGCCGCCAGCAGCTCCTCCCGGGATGCCTTGCTGCGGAGCGCCACGGAGACCGTCTCGGTGTGGCCATCCTCCACCATCACCCGGTTACAGTGGGCGCTGACGGCGAAGTCGCCGGGCTGCACCTGCCCGTCAGTCAGGCTTCCGAGCAGCTTCTGGGTCTCGGCCTCGACCTTCTCCTCCTCGCCCCCGATGTAAGGGATCACGTTGCCGAGAATGTCGAGGGTGGGCACGCCAGGATAGCCGGCGCCGGAGACGGCCTGCATGCTGGTCATGATCACCTTGGCGAGGCCAAAAGCGTTGATCAGCGGGCGCAGCGACATCACCAGACCTATGGCGGTACAGTTCGGGTTCGTCACGATCATCCCGCCCCAGCCACGGTCGCGACGCTGGGTCCGGATTAGGCCCAGGTGATCAGAATTCACCTCCGGGATCACCAGCGGCACATCGGGTGCCATGCGGTAAGAGGACGAATTCGAGACCACGGCGTGACCCGCGCGGGCAAAGGCTCCTTCCACTTCACCTGCCACCTTGCCGTCGAGCGAAGCAAAAAGCAGTTGGGGAGCCTTTCCGTCCGGCACACACTCATACACCGGCAATTCGCGCGCGCCAGCGGGCATCGGGTCGCGCAAGCGCCAGTTGCAGGCTTCGGCGTAGACCTTGCCGGCCGACCGGTCCGAGGCTCCCAGCCACTTCACCTCGAACCAGGGATGGTTTTCGAGCAGGCTGACGAGCCGCTGTCCCACCATTCCGGTGGCGCCGAGAATTCCGACTTCGAGCTTCTTGGTGGTCATGGAGATTATTCTGACACAGACGAGCAGAGCCGCAAACAAGAGCCCGGAGAAAGGCCAGGCTACGAATCCTGTCATCCTTAGGAACCACAGGCGACGAAAAATCTCTGTATTTGAAAAACGGAGATCCTTCGCTAGCGCTCAGGATGAGAGGCCACGCTCAAGAACAGCGCGGCAAAATTAGGAAATTGAGACAATACCCAAGCCCATCAGCTCTCGCACCAGTCCGGCGTAGATGTCCACAGCCTTGACGAGATCCGCCTTTGCCACCTTTTCGTTCTCCGTGTGCGCTTCGTGAATGCTGCCCGGACCAATCAGCAGCGGCCGGCCCCAATTGCCGAGAGCAGGCAGATCGGTGGTAAAGGAGACCACCTGGGTTTCAAAGCGCTCAATGGCTTCCATTTTGAATGGCGGTGTCTCCCGCACCAGCTTGAGCTCGCCACGTCCTGCGACCAGATTCTCCACTTGCCTGCGTAATCCAGGGGAATCCGGAGGCTCGGGGACGGTTCGGTACATAATGTCCGCCTCGGCGTGGTCGGGGACCACGTTGGCCGCGCGGCCGCCCGCGATAATACCGATGTTCAAGCTCGCCGGACCGAAGAGGGGGTCGCGGGGCAAAGGCAGGCGGCGCAGGTCGCCCAGAATGACCAGCAGTTTTTCGATGGCCGACTCGCCCAGCTCAGCATAAGCCGAATGCGCCGTGCGGCCGTGCGCTTCGATCCGCAGCCAAAGCATACCCTTGGTGCCGGTCGTCAAGCGGTTTTCGGTCGGCTCCCCGTTGATGATGTATTCCGGGCCGGGAGACAGGAGATTGGCCGCGCGTGCGCCGTCACTGACGGTCTCCTCGCCCACCATGAACAACAGCCCTAGGTCGGTGAGGCCTTCGCCGAGCAAGCGCGTCGCAGCCGTCACCTGGGCGGCGAGGATGCCCTTGGCGTCGCAAGCCCCGCGTCCGTAAATGAATTCCGCGTCCTCGCGCACCGGAAAGAAGGGCGGGACGGTGTCCATGTGCGTGCTCAAGACCACCCTGGGCTTTCCCTTGACGGCGAAGACGTTGTACCGGTCCGGGGAGACCGGCTGGGTCGCCACCGCAAAGCCGGTGCCGCCGAGGTAGTCCCGCATAAACTCTGCGCAGGGGCCTTCCTGGCCCGTCACAGAGTTGATGTTCACGAGCGTTTTGGTGAGCTCGAAGAGGTCCATTTCCAAAGTCAGCAGCTCTCCGCGGTCCGGCTTCCGCAAAGGCTCACACGCGCGGCGAGTGATGACTCCCGGCAGCGTTCGAGGGTGTTCATCATACCTACTTACCGACGCAGAAACTCGAGAAAATTACGCCGAGGACGTCCTCCACTGCGGTGGCGCCGGTGAGGGCGTCGAGCGCATGGAGCGCGTCGTACAGATCGAGCAGCAGCATCTCGTGATGGACGTGGTCTTGCGCCGCCTCCTGAGCGCGCCCGAGCGCGCTGAGCGATTCACGAATGAGCTGCTGATGCCGGAGGTTCGTAATGAGCGTGCCGCCCGGACTGAGGTCGCGGGCAGGCGCGGCGAGATCGAGCAGTTTCGCCTTCAGCGCCGGGACGCCTTCTCCCGTGAGAGCCGAGGTCCAGACGACGACCGCCCCAGTTGCGGCCAGGGCCGCCACCGCGGCCTCATTCAGTGAGCGCGGAAGGTCGCTCTTATTGCAGGCGACGAGCAGCGCCCCGAGCGGCCGCAAACGATTCAGGAGTGCGCCATCTTCGACCGTCCATTCCTGGGAGGCATCGACAACGAGCAGGCGCAAGTCAGAATCGGCGATGGCCTGCAGCGTCTTGCGCACGCCGATCTGTTCGGCCTCGTCAGTGCTTTGGCGGATGCCGGCGGTGTCCACCAGGCGCAGCGGGATTCCATCGATGGCGGCGCTCTCGGACACCAGGTCGCGCGTGGTGCCGGGCGTAGCCGTGACGATGGCGCGCTCCTCGTTGAGAAAACGGTTAAACAGGCTCGACTTGCCGACGTTCGGCCGCCCCACGATGGCCAGGCTGAGGCCGTCGCGCACCACGCGGCCATACTCGTAACCAGCGGCAAGCTGCTCGAGGTCGCCGCGAATGGCATCGAGGCTTCGCTGAATCTCGTCCCAACCGGAAAACGGTAGGTCATCCTCGGCGAAATCGATGCCAGCTTCCAGACGTGCGATGAGATCGATCAGCGCCTGTTTGGGGGGCCGGAGGCGCGCGGAGACGGCGCCCTCCATCTGCTGCGCCGCGAGCTGAGCCTGGTACAGCGTGCGGGACTCGATCAGGTCCCGTATGGCCTCAGCCTGAGTGAGATCGAGCCGGCCGTTGAAGAAGGCTCGCAGGGTGAACTCGCCGGGTTCGGCCAGGCGCGCTCCGCGCGCGAGGGAGCATTCCAGCAGGTAAGCGAGGATAACAGGCGCGCCGTGGCACGAGATTTCGGCCACGTCCTCACCCGTGTAAGAGCGCGGGCGGCGAAACACCGTCACCACAACTTCATCGAGCACGCGTCCCGACTTCGGGTCGCGAAACTCCCCCAGCGCCGCATGCTGGCTTTCGAGGGGAAGGTTGGGGAGGCGAATGAGATCACAAGTGATCTCGATGGCGTGCTCGCCCGAGAGCCGCATCACCCCGATGCCGCCTCGGCCTGGCGGCGTGGCAACGGCTGTAATCGTGTCTTCGGAAGGCATGGCCAGCGCCGAGGTTACGCTAGCGGTGGCGAGGGGGAGGAGACGCGGGCATGATCACCACCCTGCGCTCCGGGCCCTGGCCCTGGCTCTCGGTCCGCACTTCAACGCAGTCGCGAAGCGCCAGGTGAATGATGCGTCGCTCGCGGGCGTTCATGGGACCGAGTGGAAAAGCGGACCCGGTGTCGCGTACCCGGTCAGCGGCCACCTGCGCCATCAGCTTGAGCTCCTCCACGCGCAGGCGGTGCCAGTCCTGGCAATCAAAAGAGATCTTGGGAAAGAGGCCCTCTTCAAGCCGCACCGCGCGCAGCACCACATACTCGAAGGCGTTCAACAGCTCGGCATGGGCTTCAAGCAGAAGATCGGCGTCGGGCCCGGAGAAGTCGACCACCATCTCGGGGGTTTCAACGTCTTCCTCTGAAGGCTCCGGACGGCGAAACGTGAAACTGAGCCGGAAATTCCCGTGCCGGATGATATCGCGGAGCAACGATTCGATCAGGGGGCGGTAGCGCTCGAGGGAGGTTGACGCTGCGGCGGGAGTTGAAGGATCAGTTGAAGGATCAGACGTCATGTTTCTCAGTTCTTTACGCTGACCGGCTTTCGCGAGGCCTCGCGCTTCGGACCTTTTGGCGCCGGATCGCCGGATCCCTTAACGTCCGGCGGGCTGCCGCCCGCCGTTGCAGTGATCGGTATAAACCGGTTGATGATCAACTGCTGGGCGATGCCCACCAAGTTCGCCGCCATATAGTACAACACCAAGCCTGAGGCCAGACGGTAAAAGATCACGCCGAACATCAGGGGCATGATGTACATCATGCGCTGCTGATTAGGATCGGTTGTGGCCATGGGCGTCATCTTTTGCATCGCGAACATGCTTATGATCAGCAGCGTAGGCAGCAAGGCAAAGGGAAGGCCGAAGGGGTGGCAGGCGTCCGGCACGGAGAGGTCCCTGACGCATCCGATCCAAGGCGCGTGCCGCATCTCAATCACGGTGCCCAGCACTTCATAGATGGCGTACAAGAAGGGGAGCTGAAGAACCATCGGCAGGCATCCGCCCAGCGGATTGATGCCATTTTCCTGGTAAACCTTCATGATCTCCTGGTTCATCTTCTGCTTGCGCGGATCATTGATCTTATACTGCTTGTATTGGTCCTGGATGCGCTTGATGACGGGCGCTACCTTCTGCATCCTCTGCGCCGAGTGGATACTCTTGAGCTTCAGGGGGAACAGCGCAAAGTTGATGACGATGGTCAGGATGATGATCGCCCAACCGTAGTTGTGCACCCAGTGGTCGTAGATGTAGCGCATGCCCAGAAAGAGCGGCTTGGCTAGTACGCCGAACACGCCAAACTCCACCAGGTTATCGAGTGGCGGATTCATGGCCTTCAGCGTGTCGAGATCCTTGGGCGCCACAAAGAGTCCGAAGTCCAGGGGTTGGCCGGCGACGGTAGCGAGCTCAGCCTGGAAAGGAGCCGGCGACTGCTTCTCAGTCCAGTTCGGCGGAGCCCAGGACCGGCGGCTGATTCGAAAGACGTCGGCCGGCGAGCGCGGCAGGAAGATGTCAACGAAGTACAGGTCCTCAAGACCGGCGAAAGTGAGCGGGCCCGACACCGTTTCGCTCGCCTTCAGCTTACTTTCCTTGACCTTCGTAAGGTCGCCGTTCACCTCATAGACGGCCTGGCTGTGCGAGCTCACTGTCGCCGGGCCCAGCGAATAATCGCCGAATCCTCCGGGCCACAGGACGCCCACCGGCATGTAGCTGTGCGCGTCGAAGGCGCTGACCTGGGCGTCCACCTGGTAGCTATCCCCGAAGGAAAACTCCTTCCGCACCACGGTCTGGCCATCGCTGTAAGCGAACCGGAGCTTGGCCGGTGTTCGGATCGCGCCGCCGGTGGCGGAAACCGCGCTCCCCGAGGGCTCAACGGCGTAAAGGGCAGAATTCAGCTTGTCCGCCAGCGCCGAATCCGGCAAGGTGAGGGCCAAGGGGAATCCGAGCTGCGGGGCGGCCGCCTGATTCACCACATCCAAAGGCTTTTCGTCGGCGTCGACGTATTTCTTCAGCACCCAGCTCTTGATGACCGCACCCTGAGTGGAAAATGTAATCCGGTACAGGTTATTCTCCACCACCACGTCTTGCGCCTTGCGGCCCTGAATGGGTTCTCTCGGAAGCTCGGGCGCGGGTTTGGCGGCGGGAGCGGCCGAAGGTGCAGACGGAGCTGAGGCCGACGCTCCTGAACCCGCCGCACCCGTTCCCGCTGTCGAGCTCGAGGAGCTTGCGGCCGGAGGAGACTCCTCCGGCGAAACCCCCTGCGGCCCCACGAACCTAGTCATGATCGGGCGCCACATCACGAGGATGAGGAAAGTGAGTGCGAAGGCTATGATCAGCCGCTTGGTCTCGTCAGATTTCAAAACAGGAACCTCAAATCGATTTCGAAACGACGGCTCTACGGGACGGGATCATATCCATAGCTCCCGAGCGGCCGGCAGCGCAAAATGCGCCGCAGGGCCATCCGCGCTCCCCGGCGCACGCCCCACCTTGACACCGCCTCATACGTGTACGCCGAACAGGTGGGATAGAAGCGGCAGGAGGAAGGAATGGCCGCGGAGACCGTAGTCCGGTAAAAGGCGATCAACGCCAGGACCAGCGCCTTCAGGAATCCTTGGGTACTGAAATGGTTGCCGGAGGTGGTGAAGCCGGGAACAGCCGCAGCAACTCCTTGGTCAAGGTGGCAAAGGGGACCGTGGCCGCATCCCTGCGAGGGTTCACCACGATGTCCCAGCCGGCGGGAATCGAGCTGCGATTCAGTCGAAAGACCTCCCGCACCCGGCGCTTCACCCGGTTGCGAAGCACGGCGTTGCCCACCGCGACCGGCACCGTGAGGCCCAGACGGCTCTCGGCGAGTCCATTCGATCGAAAGAACACGGTACATAGTGGCGCGCTCCGGCGCCGCCCTTCCTGGTAGACCCGTCGGAATTCGTTACGCCTGAGCAGCCGGGAAGTCTTGGGGAATGAGTATGGCCGCCGGCTGGCATTCATGCCGGGGTCAGGCGATGCCGGCCCTTTTGCCGCCGACGGCGGAGCGTGTTCCGGCCCCCCGGCGTGCGCATGCGGATCCGGAAGCCGTGCGTCTTCGACCGCCTTCTACGATTCGGTTGGAACGTCCGCTTCAAGTAGAGCTCCCTCAAGTGCCTGAATAAGAACTGTCGCCTGGCGCTAATCAACAGGATAGCGTTCAGGCGCGGCTTCGTCAAGGGCTGGCGCCGCGCTCCGCCATCACGGGCGATCCTCCTGTGATTGACCCGTGCAATCCCCGATGAGCCGATGTCCCAGCCACTCTCGCCGTCTGCTTCTGTGTTATGATCCCGCAGTAACCTCGGCCAAAGAATCAGGAGATTGCCACCATGAGATCTTTGAAGCCCTGCCTGGATCCGGAAGGACTGCGGTCTCCGTTCGCTTTGGTCATGCTCGCTGGGACGGCTGCTGTCCTGCTTGGCTCGATCGGCTGCGGCAATCGTGCTGCCGGGATCGAGGTTTCCAGCTGGTTTAGGTCCCGCCACTCGACGGCCGTCTCGGCCTCTGAATTCACCAAGAAGCTCCAGGAGCAACTCATCCTCGCGAGCCCAGGCAGTGTCATCGAGCTGCCCGAGGGCCGGTTCCAAGTGGACCGCGTGCTCTCCCTGACCGTGGACAACGTGACCTTGCGTGGAAAGGGTATGGACAGGACCGCACTTTCGTTCAAGGGGCAGAGGTCAGGCTCAGCGGGCCTGCTGGTGACGGCCAACGGCTTTACGGTTGAAGACATCGGCTTCGAGGACATGGCAGGAGACGGAGTAAAGGTGAACGGCGGCACCAACGTGACCTTTCGCCGCGTGCGCGCCGAGTGGACGGACGGGCCGAACTCGGGAAACGGTGGCTATGGCCTCTATCCGGTGCAGTGCAAGAACGTGTTGATCGAAGACTCGGTGGTGAAAGGCGCGGCCGATGCTGGCATTTACGTAGGCCAGTCGCAGCAGATCGTCGTGCGCCGCAACCACGTGGAGCAGAACGTGGCCGGCATTGAGATTGAAAACTCGCAGTACGCCGACGTCTATGACAACACGGCCAGCAACAATACGGGTGGCATCCTGGTCTTCAACATCCCCGACCTCCCGGTCAAGGACGGCCGCTACGCGCGCGTATTCCACAATCAGATTTACGGCAACAATCTCGACAATTTCGGCTCGAGCGCCAGCATGGTGTCCAAGGTTCCGCCGGGCACGGGGCTGATGATTATGGCCACGAAGCACATCGAGGTATTCGGAAACACGATCAAGGATAACAAGACCGGCAACCTGATGCTGGTGAGCTTCTACGCTACCGAGGACCCGATCAAAGACGCGGCTTACGACCCCTATCCGTCTTCGATCTACGTGCATGATAACCAGATGTCCGGCGGAGGCACCGATCCGGGCACCCTCAAGGTGAAGGCCCTGGCCCTCGGGATCGGCAAGCCGTTGCCCGACATTCTATACGACGGCATCACAGATCCGAAGCTGAAGGGTCCGTCCGGTCAACTCGCTGGTGAGGATCGCATCTGCATCCAGAATAACGGCGGCGCCACCTTCGTCAATTTCGACGCCGCCGGTAGCTACCGGCACATGGACCGTGATCTCGCGTCCCATGACTGTGCCTTTACGCCACTTGAGGCGGTCAACCTGCCGCAGTCGAGCGCGGGCACGGTCTCTCCGGGCGGAACTTCCGCCAACGGAAACGAGTGATGGCGACTCGGAAAAATGGCAGGGGCGACGAGCCTACAGGCCGGCCAGCTCCGCGGCGGCACAACTTGGCGCTGACCGGTTTCCTCCTTCTGGTAGCTGCTGGCGTCATGTTGCTGCTCCATCGACGGACGCGTGTCGGTGTTCAGGCCCACCTCGCCGCGCCTTACCCCCGGACGCTCTCGGAGTGGCGCTTGTTTGTGGTAAAGCAAGGGACACTTGAGCCCAACCAGAGAGTCGTTGCTTACGACGTGAACACGCCACTTTTCTCCGACTATGCTGACAAGTATCGCTTCGTCTGGATGCCGCCCGGCACCTCGGCTACTTACCGCGCAGAGGGTGTTTTCGATTTTCCGCTGGGAACCATTTTTTCGAAAACCTTCGCTTTCCCGGCTCCGGGCCATCGCGGCCGGGACCGGTTGATCGAGACGCGTCTGTTAGTGCATGCCAAGTCCGGCTGGGTGGGTTTGCCCTATGTCTGGAACTCGCAGGAAAGCGAGGCCGCACTCGACATCGCGGCCGACGCGGTGCCGGTCCGATTTACGGATGCTTACGGCCACGAGCACTCGACCAACTACCTTATCCCCAACGCCAACCAGTGCAAGGAATGCCACGCGCGCGACAAGGTCATGAGCCCGCTCGGTCCCACGGCGCCCAATCTCAACAGGACGGATTCGTACCCGAGCGGCGCGGCCAACCAGCTCGGACACTGGTCTGAGGTCGGTTACCTCAAGGGCGCGCCCGAACCCGCCTCGGCGCCGCGCGCGGCCGTCTGGAACGACCCTTCCACCGGCACACTCGAGGCTCGGGCACGGACCTATCTTGACATCAACTGCGGCCCCTGCCATCGCAGCGGCGGGGCGGCGGCCACTTCGGCCCTTTACCTTGATCTGGCCAACCATGATCCTGAAACACTCGGCGTTTGCAAGATGCCGGTGGCAGCCGGGCGCGCTGCCGGGAATTTGTTCTTCGACATCGTTCCCGGAAAGCCAGAGGAGTCGATTATCGTCCACCGCATGGAATCGATCGAGCCCAAGGTGATGATGCCGGAGATCGCGAGGACGCTCAGCCACCAGGAGGGCATCGCGCTCATTCGGGAGTGGGTCAGGTCGCTGAGCGGCGCCTGCGTGGCTGCGACTCCGCCCGAACCCAGCGCCGGCCAAGCCGCGCTCGGATCAACGTTGATCCCCCCACCGGAAGCTCGGGGTGCTGGAGTGCTCTGATGGAAGTCCAGGCAAAGATCAAGGGACGAAGGCGAAGGTCGAGAAGCAAGCACGTACTTGCGGGCATCGATCTGGGCGGAACCAGTATGAAGGTGCTGATTGTCGACCCCAAGAACGGAATCCTGGGCGAAGCCAAAGCGCCCACTCGCCGGTCGAAGAGGCCGTCCGCGCTGGTGAATGACATTGTCGCTCTTCTCGACGAGGCGGTCGGTATGGCGGGCTTGAGCCGGCGCGACCTCAGTGCCGTCAGTATTGGAGCGCCCGGCCCCATTGACCGTCACCGCGGCGTGGTGCGGGAAGCGCCCAACCTCGGGTGGCTGGAGTTTCCGCTGGGGCCGGAGATGGAGAGGCGGCTGCGCGTTCCCGTGATCGTGGAGAATGACGTCAACGTGGGCACCGTCGGCGAGCACGTGCTGGGAGCCGGCACGAACGTGAATGATCTGGTGGGCATCTTCGTGGGCACGGGGATCGGCGGCGGGATCATCGCCAATGGCCACCTCTATGAGGGAAGCCGGGGCGGCGCGGGTGAAGTGGGTCACACCGTGATCCTGGTCGACGGGCCCCGCTGCAGTTGCGGGAAGCGAGGTTGCGCCGAAGCCCTTGCCAGCCGAACCGCCATCGAGCGTGACGTGCGCGCGGCCATCAAGGCCGGGCGCAAGAGCGTGGTGCCGGAGCTGATGAAGAGAAAGCACAGGTTGCGCATGACGAGCAGCGTCATCAATGCGGCGCTGAAGCGAAAAGATCCGGTCATGCGTGAGGTGATGGCGAACGCGCAGCGTTACCTCGGCATTCTGGTGGCCAACGTCGTCAATCTGCTGGATCCGGAGTGCGTGGTGATCGGCGGCGGCTTGGCGGGGCGCTTGGGCGAGGTCTTCGTGGGCCCCATCCGGAAAACCGCCTTTGAGTATTTCCTGCGGGACAAGGACGCCCAGCGGATTCGGGTGGTGCCAGGCCGATTGGGAGACAATGCGGGCGCGCTCGGAGCCGTGGTGCTGGCGCGGCAGAGACTGGCCATAAGCTAGCCTACTCATCGCGTCAAGAAGTGGCGCGCCGCGTTGCGCCTTCAGCCCGGTCCCACCAGCCTTCCGTGGATTTGAAGCCCAGGAGAAAAAGTAATGACGATAGCTTTTCACTGGATCCTCAGTCTTGCCTGCCTCGCGGCCTTGCCGTTGCAGGGGTTCGCCCAGGAACAAACGGCGCCCGCCGCGAGCGTGGCCGTCAAAGCGGGTCGCCTGCTCGACGTGAAGTCGGGCGAATATCGCCAAGATCAGATCATCTTGATCGAAGGCGAAAGGATCAAATCCGTAGGCCCTGCAGCGCAGGTGCAGATTCCTTCCGGCGCCAAAGTGATCGATCTTTCGAACCGCACCGTGCTACCTGGACTGATCGATTGCCACACGCACCTCACCTTTGATCCGGGTCATACGGGTTATCGTGGCCTCAGCCTTTCCGTTCCCCGGCAGGCGCTGATTGGGGCGCGCAACGCGCGGGTAACCTTGCTGGCGGGTTTCACAAGCGTCCGCAATGTGGCCGCGTACGGTTACTCGGACATCGCGCTTCGCGACGCCGTCAACGCGGGTGACGTGCCCGGCCCGCGCATTCTGGCCTCGGGCCCCGCGCTCAGCATTACCGGCGGTCATGGCGACGAGAACCTGCTGGCGCCCCAGTTCAACGCCACCTTCGACGGGGTAGCGGATGGAGTTCCGGCCGTGATGGCCAAGGTCCGCGAGGACATCAAGTACGGCTCCGATGTGATCAAGTTCATGGCTACCGGCGGCGTTCTTTCCCAAGGGGATAATCCGGAGCTTGAGCAGTACAGCCCCGAGGAGATGCGCGCGATCGTCGAGACCGCGCACGGCCTCGGCCGCAAAGTGGCGGCGCACGCCCACGGCGCGCTCGGCATTCGTGACGCCGTGCTGGCTGGGGTCGACTCCATCGAGCATGGAAGCTTTATCAACGAAGAGGACATCCAGTTGATGAAGCAGCGCGGCACTTACCTGGTACCCACCCTCTATCTTATGGACTGGTTCATGGACAACTACCAGAAGATCGGCGTGACCGAGAACATGGTGGCCAAAGCCAAGATCGTGATGCCCGCGGCGCGTGAGAACGTCGCCCGCGCCATTCACGAGGGCGTGAAGATTGCGTTTGGCACAGACGCCGCCGTCTACCCTCACGGGTTGAACGCCCACGAATTCCCGGTGATGGTGAAGCTTGGCATGACGCCGCTGGCGGCCATTCAGGCCTCCACCGTCAGTGCCGCCGACCTTCTGGGTTGGTCGGACCGCGTGGGTACGCTCGAACCTGGCAAGTTCGCGGACCTGATCGCTGTCGAAGGCGACCCGCTCCAAGACGTCACCGTGCTCGAGCGCGTAGAGTTCGTGATGAAAGGCGGGAATGTCGTTAAGCAGGAGTAGAACGCGCCGGAAGCGAGGAAGACGAATGGCACTCACGTTCGTGTTGATTTTCCTGAGCCTACAAGGGTCAAACCTGGCGGCCCAGAACCAGGCTCAGACGCCGCAAAGTCAGGCGGGTACCGAGTCCTCGTCCGGAACTCCGTCGCAACCTCAGACCCCAGCTTCGCCCCCGTCCCAACCTGCCACGTCCGAGGAGGAGATTCGCGCCCTGCTCAAGAAACAAGTGGCTGACTGGAACCGCGGCAATGTAACGGCCTTCATGCAAGGCTATTGGAACTCGCCCCAGACCGAGTTTGTGAGTTCGAGCGGCATTCTGCGCGGATGGAAGACGGTCCTTGGACGCTACCGCACGCAATATCCGAATCGCGACGTCATGGGCCATCTCGACTTCTCGAACCTCGAGATCACCCTCCTCGGGCCCGACGCTGCTCTGGTGGTCGGGCACTGGCGCCTCAAGCGCCAGAGCGACACGCCTGACGGTTTCTTCACCCTGGTCTTCCGGAAGTTTCCCGACGGCTGGCGGATTATCAACGACCACACTTCGCAAAGCCAGTAGGCGTATCGCGCAGCCTAAAATGTAACCGGTGGGGTATCGTCGCGCAATTTGAAAATGTAACCCGTTATGGATACGGGTTACGTGATGAGTTGGGCTTCGAGAAGAGACTATCTGCGG